>CAYXKQ010000239.1:0-2627 GCA_964465715.1 uncultured Chloroflexota bacterium | reverse complement strand
TCCAGTTCGACATGGTCTACGCCGATATGGAAAAGGGCGTGAACGCCTGGCTGGCCCTGCTCGCCGCCGGCAGGCTCGATTCCCTGATTTCCGCGCGCTATCCGCTGGCCGGTTTCGTCGAGGCCTTCGGCGAAATCACCGGCCGCAACGTCATGGGCAAGATCGTGCTGGACCCCGCGGAGGCGTAGCGGCGGGCGGCGGGGTCCGGATCAGGCAGCCTCGGCATAGCAATCGACGGGACGGCCCTCCGAACCCGTGCGCGTCGCGAATTCGAAGACCATCGGCAGCGGTCCCTCGGCAGGATCGCGCGGTCGAATTTTCATACCCGGGATCGCGTTGTCGCCGACGTCGATGCCGGGTGCACGGCTGCCCAGCAGATTCAGGGCAAGTTGCCGGATGACCTTTTCGGTGTAGCCGCCGGGGCGCGCCCGATCGTTCTCCCAGCGGGAGACGACCGTCTTGTCGCTGAGGTCGATCGCCTGGGCGAATTCGGTTCCCGTAAGGTCCAGGACATGGCGCAGGAAGCGAAGTTCCGCGCCCACCATCTGCACCGGCGCGAGCACGCGCGCCACAGCGACGGTCGCCAGCAGCATGTCGAGATTCGGAATCCCGACGCTGCCGTCCGCATACTCCTCGACGGTATCGACCAGCGTGACCGGAAGTCCGATCTCGACGGTCGCGTCGTACTGTTCGGTCCTTGTCATGCCGCCCTGGCCCTGAGATGATCTGGAGTCCGTTCCGTATATGAGCGCAGTTGAACGACGATCAACTGTTGCGCCTCCACTACATGATCGAGTCCGCCGCGCCGAAACGAAAGGCAGGCGTGTCGTACCGGAGCAGTTTCGCAGCCAAAGATCGACCGATCTGCCGCCGCCCTGAACCCACTCGATCGCCCAAAGCCCCTCCTTGTCACCCCGGACGGAGCGTAGCGACGATCCGGGGACCAGAGTCGCGGCCGCAGGCGTTTCGGGTCGGCCCCTGGACCCCGATGGGGTGGACGCCTCCTGCCGACGGCATCGCGATGTGCCAAGGTGGCGGTGTTGAACAACCCCACGAGGAGGAGGCGTCCATGGGACAGGTTAGCATGATCGGGATCGATCTGGCGAAGAACAGCTTTCAGCTGCACGGGATGGGTGCGGACGGATCGGTGGCGTTCCGCCGGAAGCTCGGGCGGTCGAAGCTGCTGGCGTTCGTGGCCGGTCAGCCGCGTTGCACGGTGGCGATGGAGGCGTGCGCCGGCGCGCACCATTGGGGCCGGGAGATCGGCGCTCTGGGCCATGAGGTGCGGCTCGTGCCGCCGATCTACGTCAAGCCCTATGTCAAGCGGCAGAAGAACGACGCGGCGGACGCCGCGACGATCTGCGAGGCGGCGTCGCGGCCGACCATGCGCTTCGTGGCGGTCAAGACCAGGGAGCAGCAGGCGCGCATGATGCTGTTCCGGACGCGCGATCTTCTGGTGCGCCAGCGCACCCAGACGATCAACGCCCGGTAATGATTGGGGCGCGGCCATCTGGCGGAGTTCGGCGTGGTGGCGCCCAAGGGTCCGGTCCATGTTCGCCGGCTGGCGCTGGCGATCGGGGATCCTTCGACGGACCTGCCGGAGGCGGTGCGCGCGCTGGGCGGGCTTTTGCTCGGGCAGATCGCCGGTTTCGACGAGGAGATCGCCGGCCTGGAGAGGAAGGTGCATGCCGAAGCGAAGCAGGACGAAGACGCAGTGCGGCTGATGAGCGTGCCCGGGATCGGGCCGGTGATCGCCCTGGCGATCCAGGCGTTTGCGCCGCCGATGGAGGGCTTCGAGCGGGGCCGGGACTTCTCGGCCTGGCTTGGCCTGGTGCCGCGCCAGCACACCACCGGCGGCACGCCGCGGCTGGGCCGGATATCGAAGATGGGCCAGCGCGACCTGCGGCGGCTTCTGGTGGTTGGCGCCCCATTTCGTTCGGGGTCGGTGATCCGCAACGCGGTGCGCAGCGGCCGGTTCCACGATCCGTGGCTCGCCGGGATGCTGGCGCGCAAGCCGAGAAAGCTGGTCGCGGTCGCCCTGGCGAACCGGATGGCGCGCATCGCCTGGGCCTTGATGACGAAACAGGAGAGCTACCGGGCGCCTGCGCCGGCCGCCGCCTAGAGCGGCTCCGGTACGCAGACGCCGTCGGGGATGCGGGCAGGTCGGAGGACGGGTAAGGGCAAACGGTCGACGAGACGGGATCGGGAAAACCATTTAGATCCGGGGTGCCCCAGAGCACGTGACCCCGATTTGGACCCGGTCCGCGTATCTCCATACAGGCCCGCGGCACACAAAGCGCCGCATCGAGAGGCCGGACACACGACTGCACCTGACCGCATGACCCGGACCGGACCAAAAACCGCTTGCATCCAGGGAGGCGTCCACACACGGCTCTCCCTACGGTCGGCCGGGGTGACATTCCAGATTTTCGGAAAGATTATCGAGTTATATCCCACATAGATTTTCGAGCAGAATGGCCGCACTCTAACCGCAGCGTTCGACTTAAACTGCAATCCGCAATATCAGCTTCCCAGGATCACCGCCAAGCCGGACCTGATTGCACTTGCAGCCCAACCGCTTATCTCAATCAAAGAAACCGATGACGCCTAAAGAACTCGCGGACATC
>CAYXKQ010000238.1:0-2677 GCA_964465715.1 uncultured Chloroflexota bacterium | reverse complement strand
TCGGCTATCGCCCGCGCGGTCTCGCCGGGCCCGTCCATGGACGTGGACTGGTGGTTGATCAGCAGCCGCTGGGCGCCGGCTTCCTCGGCCATGCGGCCCGCCGATTCGGTTGAGGTCTCGGATATCACGCTGGGTAGGGTCCGGCCGTGGACTTCGCGGTGGACCGCCTCGATCACCGCCAGGTCGGCGTCGCGGCACAGTTCGACCACCGCGTCGCAGGGAGCGGTGTCGCCGGAGAACCCGATGACGCCGTCATCGGTCTCGAACCGGAAACCGTAGCACTCGATGTAGGGCTGGGCGTGCTTGACCTCCAGCGCCGTGACCTGCCAGCCGTCGCCGCTGGCCACTGGTCCGGACTTGTACTCGGTCACCTCGACCAACGGTGCCGGGCGCTCGCCCTGCCCGCCGCGCGAGTGGTAGGCGTTGACGCTCATGGGGTGGTTCACGCGCGCGACCACGTCGTACCAGAAGACCCCGCGGTCGGGGCTCCACAGGCGTTCGTGGATGTCCTGGAGCGGACTCGGACCGTACACCTTCAGATCGGGCTCGACGCCGATCGATTGGTCGAATCGGGTCATCAGGAAGCAGGGGTAATCGGATATGTGGTCAGAGTGCAGGTGGGTGAAGAACAGGTGCTCGATCTCGGTGCAGCCGACCCCGAACTGGTGCAGCAGTTTGTGCGTGGTCGCCGGGCCGCAGTCGATCAGGAACTTCTGGCCGACCGCCTCCAGCAGGAAGCTGGTGCCCCAGCGCTGGATCGTCGGGGTCGGGGTCCCGCCGCCGACCACTCCCAGGCGTGCCATCAGGCGATGTCGGCCGGGCGTACCCAGCCGCCGGTGCGCGCCGACTCGTAGATGGCCTGCGCGATCTTGAATTCGGCCAGCGACTGCTCGGGGCCGGCCTGGAGCGGCTTGCCCTCAAGCACCGCGTCGGCAAAGTCCTCGATTTCGCGCGCGAAGGCGCCGCCGTAGCCGGAAGCCTCCATCACCGGTCGCCCGTCTGGGGACTGGGCGTCGAAGAGCCGCAATTGCCCCTCGAAACCATCGCCAATTGCAATCTCGCCCTTCCGTCCGATGATGCGCCACCAGTCCTGGGGTCCGAGCACGCCGTCGATGTTAAGCGCCTCGAACACGGCGGTTTTGCCGGATTCGAACCGGAATATGGCCTGGCACTGCGATTCGCCCTGCATGCGCGTGAACGGATGCCCGATGACCGCGATTACCGATTCGACCTCGCCCATCCAGTTGCGCAAGGGGCGGATCCAGTGCGATGAGCCGTCGATCACAATTCCGCCGCCGGTTTTCCGGGAGTCGAGGCGCCAGGGGTTTTCGGCCCGGAACCACTGCGGGTCGAATCCGTAGACGAAATTGGCGCGCGCGGTTACGACCTCGCCGATGGCCCCTTCGTCGATCAATTCCTTGGCCCGCACCAGTTCGGGCCAGAATTCGCCATTCTCGGCCACCGAGAACACCACCCCGGCCGCGGCCGCCGCGGCCAGGATCCGGTTGCACGATGGGAGGCTGGTGGAGATCGGTTTTTCCAGCAGGACGTGCTTGCCGGCCGCAAATGCCTCCAGCGCCAGCGGTTCGTGCAGGTGGTGCGGGACCATGATGTCGACCGCGTCGAATCCGCCGCCGGCGATGGCCTGGGTAAGACTCTGAAAGGGTTGGCCGCCGGTGCGCTCGGCAAAACCCTGCGCCCGCTCCAGTTCGGGGTCGACCAGCGCGGTAACCCTGACCTTGCCGGCAAGCTCGTTTGCGCCTGCCAGGTGGTATTCGGCAATCGAGCCGCAGCCGACCAGGGCCAGCCGCAAGCAATCACTCATCGGAACACATCCCCATAGGGTTATTCGGGCGTTTCTTGATCTTCGTCTTGGCGGTCCAGGATTCGGCCGCGCTGCGCCATCCAGCCGGCCGCGTCCCATGGTGCGCCCCACAGCCACCACCAGATGCGCCGCACCAGCCGCATCGAGCCGATCGCCCAGATCACGACGAAGGCGACGAACCCAACGCTTAAGGGCCAGATCCAAAGCGCCGGGATGACGATGCCGCGCGAATAAAAGATGAAGTTGAGCCCCATTCCGGCGGCGGCTACCAGGAGAACCGCCACCGGCAATCGCAGCCGTGCCCAACCACTCATTGCGGCGAATTAATTGGCGCGGGCGCCGGCCGCGCGGCGGTTGCTGTGTTCGAGCATGGCCCTGATCTCGGCGACCTCGTCGCGCAATTCGGCGGCCCGCTCAAATTCAAGCGCATCGGCGGCGATGTGCATCTCATCCTCGAGCCGGGCCATCCGGCGCACCGCCTCGGCCGGAGTCAGCCGGGTCAGATCGGTACGCTCCCGCCTGCGGCCGGTTTCCTGTCTGGCGGGCTGGTCCGAATCGAGATTGAGCATCTCGCGGACGTCGCGCAGTTTTTTGCGGACCGATTCGGCGGTGATCCCGTGGGTGCGGTTGTAGGCGACCTGGATTTGGCGCCGCCGATCGGTCTCGTCGATCGCCCGCCGCATGCTGCCGGTGACGTAATCGGCGTACATGATCACCGACCCGTCCACGTTGCGCGCCGCCCTGCCCATCGTCTGGATCAGCGCCCCTTCCGAGCGCAGAAACCCCTCCTTGTCGGCGTCCAGGATCGCGACCAGGGTCACCTCCGGCAGATCGAGCCCCTCGCGCAGCAGA
>CAYXKQ010000237.1:0-2679 GCA_964465715.1 uncultured Chloroflexota bacterium | reverse complement strand
TGACGCTCTCGCCGCTGCGCAGCCCGTGGCCGGGCCGATCGTCCAGCGTCCAGGCCACGTAGACCGGCAGGCCGCGCGCTGCCGCGGAGACCATGGCGGCGCCCACCGCGGCGCGCGATTCGCGGATGCTGGACATCGTCTCGCAGATGAACAGATCGACAAACGGCTCTAGCGCGAGGGCAAGGTCGGCATAAATCGGACGAATCTCGGAATCGTCCGGGACCAGGTCGGCCCGGTAACTCAGACCCAGCGGCGGCAGTCCGCCGGCGACCAGCACCTCGTGGCCGGCTTCGCTTGCGGCTTTGCGGGCCAGTCGGCCCGAAAGGGCGGCCAGTTCCGCGAAGCGATCGGCCAATCCTGCCTTGGCCAGAAAGGATGGGACGCAGGAATAGCTGTTGGTGATGATCATCTCAGCGCCGGCGTTGATGAATGCGCGGTGCGCATCAACGACCGCATCCGGCGCCTCGATCAGCGCCCCGGCCGACCAGAGGCCGTCTTCGGATTCGTCGATCACTCCCCGACGGACCAACTCGGCCCCCATCCCGCCGTCCATGACGACTGTTTCAGACATCCGGACCGACTCCATTCCCCAATTGGCGGAGGACCACCGCGGCGTCCCGCGCGGCTTGCCGATCCGACGGTCCGTTCCAGCTGACGCGGTGGCACAGTAGCCGACCGCGCCGGCCGCGGGGCGAATGGCCAGGGACATCAAAGGCGCGCATTGCAGCGATCGATTCGGATCGGCCGGTGGGCCGTTATTTCAGATCCCGGTCACCATGAAGATGATTACGTTGATCACCCCGACGGGGATTGCCCCGATAACAATCACGAAGAACGCGCGCAGCGTTGAGTCGAAGTCAAGGCACTGGCGTACCGCAATGACCATGCCGGCCAGCTGCCAGAAAAATGCTATGAGGGCGAACAATCCGCCGACGCCGGGTACGAAGACCAGCACGTTGAGCAAGCCCGGAGCCTGGGCGAATCCGGTGCCGCGGGCCAGTTGCCCCCAATCAGCATTGGTGTTCGCCGTGCGCAGGATAAACCCGCCGACGATCCAGGCGATCAGGGCCCAAACCGCCCAGGTGACGATTGAGCGCAGCACCCCGTAGATGAGGGCTTCGACAGCCGTCGCATCGCCCGCCAGCAGCGCACCGACCCCGCCGGCGATCGATACCAGGACCACCACCAACAACGCTTGCAGGGTCGCGCCGGGATCGTTTTCGACTTCCTCGTAGGTTGCAACCCGCAGGCGGGCGGCCCCAATCATCCGGTCCGGCAGCGTTTGTAACATGTTTTCCCATCCGAGCTTCCCGGGCAGGCGCGTCCGACCCGTTCGTTTACCTGCACCATTTTCACGTCGCTTATCGCGCCGGATCAACAACCGGGCTCTGGTCAGCCAGAATCGCGCGCGGCGCCGATTGCTCCCAATGGCAGGGGCCGGTCCCGCGCGTGGGCATTGGGGCCGCGGATCGGCAAACGTGAGAACCTCGCGCGGCTTGTTGACGGACATGTCGTCCAAAAAGTTTGGTGAGAATCCGCGCGCCCGCATCCGCGGGGCCATCCGGCTGGGCAGGTACGAGTAACGGCGGCCGCAGCAGCGGTGTAGGCATGGTGTTAAAAACGCCCCGGGGTACCACGCATCGCTACCGTGCCCAGGGGCGCTGTCGATATGTCCCGGTTGCAGCGGTCGGACGAGGATGTGGAACAAGGAGATTCGTTTACGATTGCCACGACGGGAGGCAGAAATGAGAACGCCGCAGGATCTGGACACGCCCGCGCTACTGCTGGACCTGGACGCGCTGGAGCACAATGCCAGCCTGATGGCGGGCAGGTGCACGGCGGCCGGGGTGGCCTGGCGCCCGCACGTGAAGGCCTCCAAGGCGCCGGCACTGGCATTGCGCCTGATCGCGGCCGGCGCGGTCGGAATCACCTGTGCCAAGGCGTCGGAAGCGCTGGTGATGGCCCGCGGCGGCGTCGACGACATCCTCATTGCCAACGAGGTGGTCGGGAAGACGAAAGTCGCCCGGTTGATCCAAGTTGCCCAATTGGCCAGGCTTTGCGTGGCGGTAGATGATGCGTCCAACATCGTGGAAATCGCAGCGGCCGCCGCGGCGGCCGGGCTGGAGATCGACCTATTGGTGGATATTGACGTGAACCTCAACCGCTGCGGGGTAACGCCGGAGGAGGCCCCGGCACTGTGTGATCTGGTCGCCGGTTCGGCTGGGACCAGGCTGCGCGGATTGATGGGCTACGAGGGACACGTCATGCACATGCCCGAAGCGGAGAAGGAACGCGAGACCGCGATTTCGGCCGCGATTCTGGACCGCGCCCGCGGGCTCTGCGAGGCGGCCGGGCACACGATCGAACTGCTGTCCGGCGGTGGGAGCGGGAACTATCGGTTCGTCCTTGAACAGGGCGTCCTGACCGAATTGCAGGCCGGTGGAGCAGTCCTCATGGACGTGACCTACGAGCAAATGGGGGTCGCCGGGCACCGACGCGCCCTGAGCCTAGTCTGCCAGGTGGTTTCGGCCGCAGATCCTGAACGCGCGGCCGCTGACGCGGGCTGGAAGTCTTCCGGTCGCCACACCGGGATACCGGTCGTTGTAAGTCCTGACGGTTGGAGCTGCGCCCGCCTTAGCGCCGAGCACATGAATCTGGCCAGGGACGGGGGCGATCCGG
>CAYXKQ010000236.1:0-2689 GCA_964465715.1 uncultured Chloroflexota bacterium | reverse complement strand
CCCAGATGCTCACCAAGGGCCATGACTTCCCGAGCCTGGGGCTGGTGGGGGTGATAGACGCCGACCAGGGCATCTTTTCCCAGGAATTCCGCGGGCCCGAACGCCTGGCGCAGACGCTGGTGCAGGTTGCCGGCAGGGCGGGGCGGCGCGAACGGCCCGGCCTGCTGGTACTGCAGACCCGCTTCCCCGAGCACCCCCTGCTTCGCCAGTTGCTGAAGGAGGGTTACGGCGGCTTTGCCGCCTCGGCGCTGGACCTGCGCCGGCTCAGCGGCTGGCCGCCGTTCGCGCACCTTGCGCTGCTGCGGGCCAACGCGCCGGAGGCGGCAAGCGTCCGCGAGTTCCTCGATCGAGCGAAAGCGGCGGTCCCGGAGAACGGCGCCGGGTCCGCGGTGGGTGTGCTGGGTCCGGCCCCCGCCCTGATGGAGCGCCGGCGCGACCGCAATCACGCACACCTGCTGGCGCGCTCGCCCGACCGCGCCCGCCTTCAGGCTTTCCTCGGTCGCTGGATACCGGCAGTGCGCGAATTGCCGCGCCCCCGGCGCGTGTCCTGGTCGCTGGACGTGGACCCGGCGGAAATCGGATAATCCGGGAACTTCAGGAGCGCCTCCTTGCGTAAGAAAGTCCTCAGGCTGTTCGGGCTGCTGCTGGCGGTGGTCGCCGCGGCCGGACTCTACGACTGGGCATTCTGGTACAACTACCTGCGCTTTCTCGGCGGCGGCCCGCCGGATTTCCTCGGCGCGCTCGACAGGTACCCGACCACGGAACCGGTGCCGGGCGATCTCACGAAGTCCTTGCCCGAGGCGACCGGCGAAGACCGGCGCTTCGCCGAGGCGATTGCCTACGCCCGGGAGATGCAGTCCGACTCGCTGCTGGTCTGGCAAGACGGCGCCTTGCGCGTGGAGTGGTATCGCGACGGGCTCGGTCCGGACATCCGCCCGGAAACGGCATCCATGCACAAGAGCATCCTGGGTCTGGCTGTCGGCCTGGCGATCGAACAGGGCCACATTGGAAGCGCCGATGATCCCGTGTCGCTCTACCTGCCGGAATGGCGCGGTGAAACGCGCGGCGGGATCACGATCCGCAACCTGCTCAACATGGCATCCGGTTTCATGTTCTATGCGCCGAGCCGAAATCCGTTTGCCGACTTCAATCAGCTGCTTTTCGGCATGCGGCTGGAGAAGCTGATGCTCGAGCTGCAACTCGCGCGCCCGCCCGGCGCCCGGTTCGCCTATGCAAACGTCAATAGCCAGTTGCTCGGCGTCATTCTCGAGCGCGCTACCGGCCGGCGCTACGCCGACTTCGTGTCGGAATTCCTGTGGCGACCGCTGGGCGCCGGCGACGCCTACGTGTGGCTGGACCGACCCGATGGCCTGGCGCGCACCTATGCCGCGTTTCTGGCCCGCCCGCGGGACTGGCTCAGGCTTGGCCTGATGATCAAGGACGGCGGGCTTTACGAAGGCCGCCGGATCGTGCCTGCGGAATGGATCGACGAGATGACCGCGGCCTCCGAGAGGGAACCGAACTACGGCTACCAGATCTGGCTGTCGAACGAAGACGTGCGCAAGCGCTACTACACAGAGGAACGCGAGGGCGTGGGGTTCGCCATTTCCGAACCCTTCCTGTCGGACGATCTCGTCTATTTCGACGGGATCGGCGGGCAGCGGGTGTTCATCAGCGCCGACGACGATTTCGTGATTGTCCGCACCGGTCCCCGGCGTGTGGACTGGGACGAGGCGGTGCTGCCGAACGCCGTGGCGCGGGCCCGCTAGACCCGCCGGGCCTGCATTCGGTCGCAGCGACCCGCCGTCCCCGCGCGGCGGACGGGAATCGGGCTAGCGCGTTTCTCGCTCCAGGTAGTCGATCAATGCAGCGCGGTCGGCGCCTCTCTCTATTCCGATGAAGACCATGGCGGTCCCCGGAACGAGTTCGTACGGGTCCGCCAGGAAAAGGCTGAGGTTCTGCCGCGACCAGACGATTCCCGATTCCTTCAGGGAGTCCGTATAGACGTAGCCCGGCTTGTGGGCGGCCGGAGCCCCGATCACACGATGAAGATTGGGGCCCGTCTTGTGGTCCTCGCCCTCCTTCAGGGAATGACAGGCCGTGCACTGCAGAAACAGGATGCGGCCGCGCCGCATTGCCGCCGGGTCCGGTTCGGCTTGCGGCTGCTGAGCGCCGGCTTGCGCTGCGTTGGCCTGGCCCGGTGCATCGGCGCTCGCGGTCAGCGCAAACATCAGGCCGGCCAGTAACGCAGCCCCAAAGGTTCGGCCGAACACGGTCGGGAAAAGGTTCTTCCCGGGCATCTCAGCGCTCCCCGCCGGCGATCGCCAGCGCCTCCAGCGACTCGCGGAATTCGTAGCCGTCCCGATAGCACGAGGCCACCAGGTCTCCGGTGTTCACGGCCAGCGATCGCGAGTCCGGGTCGTTGACGGTAAACACGACCGAAGCGAGTTCCCCCTTGCGGCGAATCGAGAAATAGATGAAATCCGGCCGCGTCGAGTAATACGGGTACTCCTTGTCGCGCATCAGGAGCGTGAATTCCTGGCCATCGCGTTCCCGGGTGACGTCGGCCGACCCGCCCTGGCTGTGCAGCGAAATGTCCGCGATTTCCTGGGGTTCGGGTCCGCGAGGGTCGAACGTGATGCCGCAGGTAAAGCGTTTCACGCGGCGCAACTCGAAGGGTTTATCCGCC
>CAYXKQ010000235.1:0-2704 GCA_964465715.1 uncultured Chloroflexota bacterium | reverse complement strand
GGCGCGCGAGTTTCACCGGATCATCCTGGAACAGTCCGATCACATGCGAGGCCTTATCAACGATCTGGTCGACCTGGCGCGGATCAAGTCCGGAACGCTTTCGGTCGATCCCGAACCGATCGAAGTCATCGCCCTGATCAACGAGTCCCGCAACGCTTTCCGGGGTGCGGGCGGGGACAACACGTTCTCCATCGACCTGCCGCCGGACCTTCCCCGGATCATGGCCGACCGGCGCCGGATCCGCCAGGTTCTTACCAACCTGATCCGCAACGCGGCCGGGTATTCCGGAGACGCGTCAACGATCGGCCTGAGCGCGACACACCAGGACTCCCATGTCGCGATCACGGTCGCCGACGAGGGCCGCGGGATCCCGCCGGAAATGCTCTCGCAGCTGTTCACCCGTTATTCGCGACTCGGGCCCGACCGCGGTTCGAGCGCCGAAGGTTCGGGGCTCGGCCTGGCCATCTGCAAGGGCCTGGTCGAGGCCCACGGAGGGCGAATCTGGGCCGAAAGCGAGGGCGCGGGCCGGGGGGCGCGCTTCACATTCACGGTGCCGGTGGTGGATGAACCAAGACTGGACTTGCTGGCCGGTCCATCGCACGCGGCGGCACGGACCCGGCCCCGCGTTCCGGACCGCCAACGGGTGCTGGCCGTCGACGACGATCCGCACGCGCTCCGCTACATCCGGGACTCGCTGCAAAAGTCCGGATACAACCCGGTCGTGACCACCAATCCCGAAGAAGTGGACCGTTTGATTGAGGAGAGCCGGCCCGACCTGGTGCTACTCGATCTCATGCTGGCCGGAACCGACGGGATCGACATGATGCGGGACGTCCAGGCCAAGGTCGACGTGCCGGTAATCTTCCTGTCTGCCTATGGGCAGCAGGAGAACATTATCCGCGCGCTGGACATGGGTGCGGTCGACTACATCGTGAAGCCGTTTTCGACCGCCGAGCTGGCGGCCCGGATCCGCGCCGCCCTGCGCAAACGGTCGCAATTCGAACTACCCGCCCATCCCGAACCGTTCCGGCTGGGCAATTTGAGCATTGACTACGGGGAGCGCCGGCTCACCGTCGGCGGTCACACCGTCGACCTGACCGCCCGTGAATACGCCGTGCTATTTGAACTTTCGGTCAATTCCGGGCGGGTGATGACCCACGAGCAGCTGCTGCTGCGGGTCTGGGGTACGCGGGACACCGGCGACTCGAGCCTGGTCCGCACGATCGTGAACCGGCTGCGACGCAAGCTCGGTGATGACGCCAAGAATCCCTCATTCATCATCACCATGCCCGGCGTCGGATACAGGATGGCCAGGTCGACTGACTTCGGGGTAACCGGGCCCGTCACCTGATCGCGGGCGAATCAAGAACCCGATTCGTCTCGCCCGCATTGCCCATTTCAAGCCGGGTCAACATCCAGTCGCGGTCACACTTCTGACGCTGCCGAAACGCGGGCATCTCCCACCGCCGGCATGCGGTCCAAGCGAGTCGCCGCGTCCGGCAATCGCCCCGACAATTGCGGCGGCGGCACTCGCGAACCGGATTCTGCGTCACCGGTGGTCGTATCCGCCCGCCGTGGGATAGAGGGAAGTACCCGGACGCCGGAAGATCCGGGCTTTTCCCCGGGTGGCGTGGCGCCTCCGCACCGAGATCTGGCCACGCGCGATCACCGGATATGTGAGAATCGCAACGGCTATTGGACAATCGTTGCGCACGGTACACGAGAGTGAATCGCCCACCAATAACCGGTTTGGGCAATCGTCCGAGGCGACTACTGCCCGGCCGATCCGGCCGCCCCCGGCGGAGCCGATATGCGGGAACCCAGTACTTTGAGGAATCTCGATTCGATCCGGGCAGAACGCGACTCCCTGCGCGGACCGGCGGGGGCACCTGTTGCGGGAATCCGGACGGTGGATACATCAGCGGCCGGTTCGACCCAAAGGCTGAACGTCAAACCGTGGCGCGACCGGATGATTCCTCGGTGCGTCGCCTTCTTGCCGGCACCCGGCGATCCTGACGGGTCTTCGAACTCATGCCCGAACGGATCCAGCGGTGTTCAGAGGAGGCGGACGCGATCCTGAAGGTCGCGGTGGAGATGGGCAGCGACATCCTGCGCATTCGTGATCGGAATGGATCGGTCATCCGGGTCGCCGACGTGCAGTTTCTGGGCCCCGGCGATGAACTCCCCAAACGCGCGATCTGGTCCGCGGCCCTGGGTGAACTCGAAGCACTGGGTTACGCCTGGCCGGCAACGTCCGAGCGCGGGGTCTTTCGAGTCACGGGACGGGGGCGCAACTACGTGGCCAGTGCCTCGAGGTCGGGCGGCCGGGAAACCTGATTTGATCCCGCCGAGGGATCAGGCTGCAAACCCCCAGGCACTGCGCCGAGCGGCCAATCCCGACGTGGCAAAACCGGGGCCTGGCCGCAAACTCGGTCCACCCCGAGGATCTGCTGGGACATATTTGAACGCCTTCAATTGACGCGGCCGAGCCCGCCACCAGTGGTCTGGTTTCGCACTGCTCTCACAGGGCCGCTCGCTTGCGGATATCGTCCAAGCTGTCACGCACCAGCACTTCCCCGTCGCGGAATACTTCCCGCAGAACGTCCGGTTCGCTGTTCGCGCACATCCGTACGGTCCTGAAGCCGGCGTGGTCCCGGACCAGTTTCAGCGGCCCGGACTTGGAATTCTTGGCCGGGTCCGAAAC
>CAYXKQ010000234.1:0-2722 GCA_964465715.1 uncultured Chloroflexota bacterium | reverse complement strand
CGCCCGGCTTCGGCCAGGTCGGCGCGCGCCTGGACCAGCCTCTCCTCGGCCGCCTCCAGGCGGTCGCGAGCGTTCTGTCGGTCCTCTTCGGTGGCCTCGGGGTGCCCCATTGCCATGAACTCGAACCAGGCTTCCAGCTGCTCGCGCTCGCGCTCGCGTTCGGCTTCTTTGCGGGAGGCCACGCCGGCGCGCTTCCGCTGCACCAGGCCGAAGAAGAATTCGAACTGATCGGTAACCATCGCATGCCCCTCTTACTGGGTAGGTTCCAGGCACTCTGACGAATACCCAACCATAAGCACGTCCGGGCGGCGGCGGGGACTCCGGCCGGGGGTGTTGCGCGGGCTCAGGAACCCCAGGGCGCCGGTTTGGGCGCCAGGCCGTAATTGAAGGGCTCGAACACGCGGTCCTCTTCCTCGCAACCCCGATCCAACTGTCGCCTTACCTGCAACAAGGCCGACTGCATAAGGATGTCCAGCAACTCTTCGCTGGGCGGCAGGAAAGTCTTGGGAAATCCGACCCCGAGCGAGAAATGGCGTCGCTGCGAGGGCAGGACGCGGCATATGTCAAAGACCATCAGATCGTAGTTGCCACCCGAGTCGTGCATCGCGCACGCCTCGATCTCAAACTCCCGATGGTCCAGGGTCTGGTGGGTAATACCCAGCAGTCGAACCGTTCCGCCGATCACGGGCCCATCCGAGTAGTGGGTGCGGATGGCCAGCCGGCGACCCGGACCCCCAATATGTAGTGCTAGCACCCAATTCTAATGAGCCACCACCACACGCTGTTGGGCCGCAATCGGGATTCAGGGTAGCTGTTTGCCGGCCGCCTGTTCGAAGACCTGCAGGCTCGCGCCCGCATCCATGTCGGCATACCCGGCCGCCATCGCAAGGCCCAGAATCTGGTGCGTTGACGAACCCATTGGCGTTATCGCTCCGATCTCGGAGGCCCAGGTCGTGGCCAGGCGCATGTCCTTGTGCTGCAGAGCGACCTTGAATCCCGGCTCAAATACCCGGCCGGCGGCCAGGTTGCGTTCGATCGTCCTCAGGCCGGCGCAATCGGCGGCCGTGCCGCGCAGCACCGACTGCATGGTCTCCTGGGTCAGCCCGGCCTTGGCGCCCAGGACCATGGCCTCCTGCACGCAGGCCGAGATCGATCCGGCCAACATGTTGTTGACCAGCTTCATCGCCGCACCGGTGCCGACCGGCCCGCAGTGGGTGATGTCGCTGCCCATCAGATCCAGGATCCCGCGGGCCGCGGCAAGGTCCTCGGCCGAGCCGCCGGCCAGGATGCCCAGTTCGCCGTCCACGGCGTGCTGAGTGGACCGGGTGACCGGGGCCTCGAGGTAGCGTTGCCCGCGGCCCTGGACCTGAGCGCCGACCTCGATGGTGCAGCCCGGGGAAATGGTGCTCATCACCAGGACCATGTCGCCGGATGCCAACCCGGTGCTGATGCCCTGTTCGCCCAGCACCGCGTCGCGCACGTCGGCATCGTTGGGCACCATCACGACCACGATCCGGGAGCGTTCGCCGACCGCCGCCGGGTTGGGCGCGGCGCTCCCCCCGGCATCGGCCAGGGCTTCCAGGGCCCGTCCCTGCAGATCGTAGCCGCACACCGAGTGTCCGCCCTTGATCACGTTCCGGGCCATGGCCAGCCCCATCAGCCCCAGGCCGACAAATCCAACCTGCATCCGCGATGACCTTTCCAGCCGCGCAGCACCAAACCTGCGCCGCCAACTATTGCTCGACCCTGTCAGTTTGCCCTCTCGGCGCGCCGGCCGGCCGAAAGCTCGGGCGGGGCGCAGGGCCGCGGTTCAGGCGGAGGCGGTCAGCTTGCCGAGTTGCTCCTGGCGACCGGCCAGGACCAGAACGTCGTCGCGGCGCACGATCTCGTTGAGCTCGGGCTGCATGATCACCCGCGATCCGCGGCGGATAAGGACCGGTACGACGTCGAAGTTGCCGCGCAGGTCCAGATCGGCCAGGCTGCGACCGACGAATCGCGACGGGGCTTCGATCTGGCCTATCCCGAACGGACCGATGACCTCGAGGTATTCCGAGATATTCGGGGTGCCCAGGTCGCGCGCCACCTGAGCGGCCATCTGCTGCTCGGGGAAGACCACCTGGTCGGCGCCCAGGTGCTCGAGGATCTCGCGGTGCAGGTCGTGGCGGACCTTGCAGTGGATCCGCCCTATCCCCAGGCGCTTGAGGTGCATCACGCACAGGATCGAGGTCTGCAGGTCGGTGACGGCGACGCAGGCACACGAATAGTCGGCCACGCCCAGCTCGCGCAGGGCCCCTTCGTCGGTGATGTCGGCCTGGGCGGCGTGGTCGACCACGTCAACCACTGGATGCAGCTTGGCCTCGTCGTTGTCAACCGCCAGGACCTCGTGCCCCATCCGGGCCAGGTCCAGCGCCAGGTTGCTCCCGAAGCGACCCAGGCCAAGTACTGCGAAGTTGGCTTTTTCGTCGATCACCGGGAACGATTTCCGGGCGGGCGGCTCATTCGTGCTCGAAGCCGAAATTGGCGCGCACCTGGACCGTTATCGTGAGCGAACCGGCCGATACCGCCGGTCCACCGGCGAACGAAGCCTCGGCGGTGGCGAACGCGCGCGCCGGGAACGGGTCGGCGGCAAAGTACTCTTCGTCGAGCCAGATCAGCCCGCCCAGCCTGCCGTTCAATGCCGTAGCAATCGCCTCGGCCTTGCGGGCGGCTTCGTGGGTGGCCT
>CAYXKQ010000233.1:1434-2777 GCA_964465715.1 uncultured Chloroflexota bacterium | reverse complement strand
CAGACCGAAGAGATGTGGCGCGCGATCATCGATACCAATCTGACCGCTTACTTCCTGGGGACCAAAGCGGTGGTGCCGGCGATGCGGCGGGTCGGCAGAGGGGTAATCCTGAATACCGGTTCGCTGGCCTCGATCATGCAGGGGCCGGGCGGTCCCGCATACGGGGTCAGCAAGATCGGTCTGCTGGGACTGACCCGCAGCGCGGCCGCCGCCTACGCGGGCGACAACATTAGGTGCGTGCTGATATCGCCCGGCCACGTGGACACGAACTTCCTGCGCGGCAACAACCCGCACAGCTCAAACGACGAAACCACGGATATCGACGTCCCCGAAAACTATCAAAAGCGGGTCGATCAAACACCCCTGGGCAGACTCTGCACGCCGGATGACATTGCCAAGACTTTCCTGTTTGCCGCTTCCGACGACGCCTCGATGATCACCGGATCCATGATCACGGTCGATGGAGGGGCCGCACTTTGGTTGGCGCGCCCCCGATGAGGAATTGCGCCGGCTGCGCGAGCCGCGCCAACCGGCAGAATTTGGCCGATCGTACCCAATCCGCAGATTTGCTCGGAAGCTAACCCCCATGAAAGTACTCGTAATAACCAACGCCACCACCCTGCCCGGGGTTTCTGGATCGCAGCGCCGCTGCATTCGGGAGGCAGCCGGGCCCGGGTCGGAGATCGTGGTGACCGCAGACCCCAAGGAGGCGTTGTCCGAAATTGCCGACGCCGACGCGCTGCTGGGTCATCTGGACCCTGAATTGTTCGCGGCCGCCAGTCGGCTCAGGTGGGTCCACGCCACGGCTTCCGGGGTAGACGGTTATCTGTTTGATGATTTCAGGCAAAGTGCGATTCCGTTGACCGGCGAAAAGGGGCTGGTCGGCCCCCACCTGGCCGATCACGCATTCGCGTTGCTGCTGGCGCTGGCACGGTCGCTCAAGCCGGCCATGCAGCTGGAGGGCCGGGCCTGGCAGTCCCGAGTGCCGATGCGCCGGGCCGCATTCGAGCTCGGGGGGCTCACCATGGGGATAGTGGGCTTCGGCGGTACCGGCCGGGAGATCGCCGAGCGCGCCGCCGGTTTCGGGATGCGCGTATGCGCAGTGGATGCGCTGGACGTGCCCGGGACGCCGATCGTCCCGGTCGTTGAATCGATGGACCAGTTCGAGGCCCTGCTTGGCCGGAGCGACGTGGTGGCGGTCTGCACCCCGCTCACCGCTGAGACCTACCACCTTTTCAATCGGGATTCGCTTGCCCAAATGAAGCCGGGTTCGGTAATCGTCAACGTGACCAGGGGCGAGATCATCGACCTTGAGGCGGTGATCGATGCGGTCGAGTCGGGGC
>CAYXKQ010000233.1:0-1334 GCA_964465715.1 uncultured Chloroflexota bacterium | reverse complement strand
ATCTGAGAAATCGCGTTCGAATGAACGACAGTCCAAGCGATCGATCGATTGCGACCGTCGCCGTTAGACGGGACGACGAATGAACCCCGACAACATCATCCTTGCGACCGATAGCTACAAGCAATCGCATCACGCCATGTACCAGCCGGGTACCGAAGTGGTCTCGTCGTACTTCGAATCGCGGACCGGCGGCGAATACCCGTATTGTGTTTTCTTTGGCCTCCAGTACCTATTGGACAAGCACCTTTCCGGCGCGAACCGGGTGGCCCCGGCGATGATCGACGAGGCCGAGGACCTGTGCCGGTGGCACTTCGGGCAAGAGCTGTTTAACCGCCGGGGCTGGGAGCACGTCGTCAGCGTGCACGACGGCAAGCTGCCGATCAGCATCCGGGCGGTCCCGGAGGGCAGCGTTGTGCCCGAATCGAACGTGCTGCTTACGATCGAGAACACCGATCCCGATTGCGCCTGGCTGACCAACCACCTCGAGACGCTGCTGGTGCAGCTCTGGTACCCGTGCACGGTCGCCACGATCAGCCGCGAACAAAAGCGGGTATTGAAATCGGGGCTACAGAAATCCGGCGACCCCGACAACCTGCCGTTCATGCTTCACGACTTCGGGTACCGGGGCTCCAGCAGTTCGGAATCGGCCGCCCTCGGCGGGGCCGCGCACCTGGTGAATTTCATGGGCACGGACACGATTGCCGGACTGCGGCTGCTGATGGCCCACTACGGAGCCGCCGAGCCCGGGTATTCGGTCCCGGCGGCCGAGCATTCCACGATTACCGCATGGGGCCGGGAAGGCGAACTGGACGCCTACCGGCACATCCTGAACCGCTTCGGCGCCGGCACGGTGGCGGTCGTCAGCGATTCCTGGGACATATTCGAGGCCTGCCGAGAGCTGTGGGGGCGGGAATTGCGGGGAGAGATCGCCGGCAACCCGGGGCGCACCCTGGTGGTGCGGCCGGATTCAGGCAATCCCGAGAGGGTTGTGGTCGAGTGCCTTTCGATCCTGGGGAAGCAATTCGGATATCACGTGAATGAGAAGGGCTACAAGGTATTGCCGGATCACCTGCGCCTGATCCAGGGCGATGGAATCACGCGACACTCGCTGCCGGGCCTGTGCGAGGCGATCATGGGCGCCGGATGGTCGATGGACAACATGGCCTTCGGCAGCGGCGGGGGATTGCTGCAGGACTGCGATCGCGACACGCTGCGGTTTGCGCTCAAATGCAACTGGGTTCAGGTTGGCGGAGTCCGACGTGACGTTTTCAAGCGCCCGGTTTCGGACCCGGCCAAGAATTCCAAGTCCGGGCCGCTGAAACTGGTCCGGGACC
>CAYXKQ010000232.1:0-2827 GCA_964465715.1 uncultured Chloroflexota bacterium | reverse complement strand
GAAATAGAAGCCGAGCTCGCCCTTGGGCGATTCAACCCCGAAATAGCAGTCCCCCGGCGGGGGCGAGTAACCCTCGATCACCAGTTTGAAGTGATTGATCATCGCTTCCATGTCGCCGCGCATGCCGGCCGGTTCCCAGCCTGAAACTCGTTCGATTTCCGGCCAGACGACATTCGCATTGTTGGCGTTCACCGGCTCGCCGGCCAGTTCGCGGGCGCGTTCGACGGACTGGAGAATGATGGCCCGCGACTGGAACAGTTCGTTGAGCCGGACCAGGTAGCGAGACCAGACGTCACAGCCGTCAAACACCGGCACCTCGAAGTCGATTTGATCGTATCGGGCGTAGGGCTGATTGCGGCGCAGGTCCCAGTCGACCCCCGATCCGCGCAGCGAGGGCCCGGTCACCCCGTAGCTGATCGCCTTTTCGGGTTCGATGATGCCGACGCCCTGGGTGCGCATCTGGTAGATCTCGTTGCCCGTCAGGATCGTGTCGAATTCCTCGACCGTGAATCCATTGGCAAATTCCTCGACGTGGTCGAGCCAGCCGGGTGGGTCGTCGTGCCGTCCGACCCCGCCGGCGCGCATGTAGTTCGTGGTCAGGCGCGCGCCGCAGCCCTCCTCGAAAAGTCCCGAGATCTTCTCGCGTTCCCGGAAGGCGTAGAGGAACATCGACATCGCGCCCATGTCCAGGCTGTGGGTGCCGATCCAAATCATGTGTCCGTAGATCCGGGCCAGTTCCATCACGATCATGCGCAGGTAGTGGGCGCGCTCGGGGACCTGGTCCTCGATTCCTAGCAATTTCTCGACCGCCATCAGGTAACCCAGGTTGTTGGCCGGGGCGGCTGTGTAGTCGGTGCGGTCGGTGTAGACCATTCCCTGGTAGTAGAGGCGCGACTCGATGAGTTTTTCGACGCCGCGGTGCAGGTATCCGATGTCGCAGTCGGCCTTCTCGATCGTTTCACCGGCGATCTGGGCCGCGACCCGCAGGACGCCGTGGGTCGAGGGGTGCTGGGGCCCAATGTTGATCATCATTCGGTCCGGCGGCGGGTCGGCCATCCGCGCCGGCAGGGGCTGATGGGTGCCCTTCATCTGCATGCTCATTGGCCCTCACCCCAGAAGTCGTCCGGGTCGACCTTGCCCAGGGCGTCGGTCTGGTAGGCGTCGATCGGGAAGTCCGGGCCCTCAAGCGGGAAGTCCTTGCGCATCGGAAACCAAGGGTACGGCTGCGGCATCAGGATCCGGCGCAGGTCCGGGTGGCCGTCGAACTCGATCCCGAACATGTCGTAGCACTCGCGCTCCTGCCAGTCGGCGGTCAGGTAGAGGTCCGACAAGGTAGGAGCGTTCTGACCCATCGCCACGTCGGTCTTCAACGTCATGAAGACGTTCTTGCTCAAGGAGCGCAGGTGGTAGACGAGCTCGAACGCCTTCTCGCGTTCCGGCCAGTGGACGACGGTGATCGAGACGAGCAGCTTGAATTCAAGGGCGGGGTCATCGCGCAGGGATTCGATGGAACGGTGCAGGTCCTCGATGCCGACCCGCACGTTCAGATCGCCGCGGTCCCGCCAGAACGCGTCTTCGGACACCCCCGGCAGGGCGCCCCGAACCGCCGCATCAAGCTCATCGCTCGAGAGCTGCGGCGTGCGCGCGGTAGGGAGGAGGATCTCAGCGGACGACAACGATCAGCCTTCGTGTACCGCCCAGTCGAACACTCCCATCTTCCACGCCACCAGATCGGCCACCGCCAGAAAAACCACGAACAGGGTCATCAGGCCGGCCATGTAAAGTTTTTCGCCCAATTCGGTGAGCGAGGCAAAGTGCACCGCCCACGGATAAAGGAACACGAGTTCAAGATCGAACGCAACAAACAGCATCGCCACCATGTAGAACTTGACCTGATGCTGGCCGCGGGTATCGCCGGTGGCGGGCATGCCCGATTCGTAGGCTTCGAGCTTGGCGCCGACATCCCGGTGGGGCCTTAGCACTCCTGCCCCAACCAGGCTGGCCACCGCGAAAACGGTGATCACGACGGCCATCAAGACCGGCCCTATGTAATTTGGCAATCAGCTCCCGGCTTTCGCTGCATAAGTCGGTTGCGGAAAATAATCGGTTGAAAGCGCCCGAAATTCTATTCCCAGACTCTGCCGCGATTCTTCGCCTTGCGGGATTTGCAAGCTTGGTTCGGGGAACCATTCGCGGTGGGCGTTGACCATCTACTCAAATAAGGGAATGCCCCTTTGAAGGCCAAGGAATAGCGGCGCTGCGGGTAGGCGTTGACGTGGGCGGCACCTTCACCGACCTGATCATGTTCGGTGACGACGGGCCACGGATCGGAAAGGTACCCACCGCCACCCCGGATCCAAGCGCAGGGGTGATCGGGGGCATAGCCGGCTTGGGCCTGCATTCACCCGATGCCATCCTGCATGGATCCACGGTCGCCACGAACGCGCTGCTGGAGCGCAAGGGGGCCAGGGTAGGACTGGTCACGACCCGCGGGTTTGGTGACGTACTGGAGATCGGCCGCCAGAACAGGCCGAAGTTGTACGAGGTCGAACCCATCAAGCCCTCCCCGCTTATCCCGAGGGAACTGCGTTTCGAGTTGACCGAACGTACCGCCGCGGGCGGGGCCGTGCTGGTGCAACCTGACGCCGAGGAGTTGGAACAGCTCGCTCGAAGCCTCATTGACGCCGGCGTCGAAGCCGTAGCGATCTGTTTTCTCCATTCCTATGCAAACCCCGAGAACGAACAGGTCGTGGCAGCGGCGCTCATTGACGCCGGGTTGCCGCGGGTATCGATTTCATCAGATGTCCTGCCGGAATTTCGCGAATAC
>CAYXKQ010000231.1:0-2846 GCA_964465715.1 uncultured Chloroflexota bacterium | reverse complement strand
CCCCAGGCCGGGCCCGAGCTTTTCGACGTGGTCACCGATCCGGGCGAAGGGCAGAACCTGGCGGCCGATCGACCCACGGACGTGGACCGCCTGGCGGGCGCCCTGGAGCGTTGGCAACTGTCGGTGAGGGACAGCCTGACCGGCGCCGATTACGCAACCTAGCGCGCAACAAGCTGAATGCTGTCGCGAACCGCGGTGGCGATCCTCCGCGGCGAACGAATGGTCGGGGCGGGACGCACGCATCGCGGCGGCATCGAAGGGCCGCAAGCGATGGCGACTGGGCACCTGAAGTGTTCGGGGGCGATGACGCTCGCGTGCATTCCCGGGTACCGGCGCCAACGCCGGCGGTTCGTCGATGAAGGCCGCCGGCGGCCGGCCGGCAGCGGCTGGGAGACGTTCCGGGGTACACGGACTAACCCAAGGGCGGGCGGGGCGCACGAATCCGCCGGTCCGATCGCGCACTTGCAGAGGGGTGACCGGGTTGGCCGGCGTCGATGAATTCGCCGTCGAGTCGCGTAGCGACCGGGTCGCCCGGCTGCATTCCGACCGGGCGTCGCTCCGCAACCGGGAGCGCATTGGCAGATTCCGGTTGGCGCTCGATGATTCGACCGACGCCATCGCGGCGTACGGATGGAACATTCAGGACGGCGAAGGCACCGGCGGCCTGCGCGCCTGAACGCGAGCCGGCAAACACGGATCGGTCCGAGCCATCCCGGATGCGATAGTCGCGCCACCCTTTTCCAGTCAGGCGGACTTCCCGTCGGGTCCGGTGAATAATCCGGGGTCCGCCTCTCCGCACGGCCGCAGGGTCAGTGAGGTCTTTGCCGAAAACTGCTCCGGGTTCCCGGACGGCCCGATCCGGACGCCGGGATCAGCGCGGTGGTAGGGGTCGGACAACAATCCCCTCCGCAGGACCGCCGACCGATCGATTTCCCGGCCAGGACTGGACCACCACCGGAAGGGAATTGGAACCGGTCGGTATCCCGGGCCAAATGCGGCCGGGCGAACCCACGCGGTCCTCCGATCGCCCTCGATCGGGAAGGCCTGATGCCAACATCGACCATGGTTCCGGGTCAATTCTTCACTCCCGCGCCTGCCTGAGCCGATTGATGGGCCGCACCCAAAATGCGGGTGTTGACGGCCATTAGATTCCGGTCACCGGCGGCCAATATTGTCGGACGCTGACGGCCGTCAGAACCGGACGGATCCGTCCGGTTCTGAACCGCTGCGCAAACGGTTCCGATCACCCCAGTTGCCCCTCGCAATTTCATGACTTTAGCGCGATGACCCCCTTCCCCGAAATGGCCTGCGTCAGGCGGATGCTGTCGCCCTGGGTAAGCACCAGGTGCGCGTGGTGGAGCAGGCGGTCCACCGCCGCGTTGGCTATCGCCTTCGGCATCAGTTCGTCGAAGCCGGCCGGATGCAGGTTCGAGGACAGGGCTATCGACCGCTCCTCGTAGGCGGCGTCGATCAACCGGAAGAATGCCTCGGCGGTCTCCTGGGCGACCGGCAGCAGCCCGATGTCGTCGATCACGATCAGGTCGGCCTTCAGGATCCGCTTCACCGCCTTGCCGACCGAGTCGTCGGCGCGATGGCTCCGCAGCAGCTGACCGAGCCGCTCCAGCGAGAACCACAGGACCTTCCGGCCTTCCTCCACCGCCAGCTGGCCCAGGGCTTCCAGGAAGTGCGACTTGCCGGTGCCGGCGGGACCGCAGACCACCAGGTTCTCCTTGCGCCCGATCCACTCCAGGCCCATCAGCGAGCGCTGGGTCGGCTCGGGGATCGAGGAGATGTCCGCGTCCCTGGTCTTATACGTCTTGCCGGAGGGGAAGCCGGCCGCCTTGCGGCGTATCCGGACCGACGAGGCCGAGCGGCCGGCGATCTCCTCGGCCAGCAGCGCCCGTACCGCCTCGGCCGGCTCCCAGCGCTGGGTGCGGGCGGCCCTGAGCAGTTCCGGGGCCGCCCGGCGCATGTACGGCAGGCGCATGGTCCGGAGCTGGCCCACCACCTCGTCGATGACGTTCTCTGATGCGCTCACGGTTCCTACCTCACCCATTTGCCGAAGTCCTTCCAGGCCGCGGTGCCGCCGGTCAGGAAGCTCTCGCCCGAGGCCCGGAAGACCTCGCCCGATCCCGGACCCGAGCGCAGGATCGAGGCGACGTCGCCGCAGCCAAAGCGCCGGTGCGCGCTGGCGATCCCGAGCGCGGCGTTGACCCTCTCACTGCCGTAAAGGCGGGCCAGCGATATCGCCTCCTCCAACTGCGGGCGCAGCCGGGTGGCGCCTGAGGCGGCGGCGATCAGCCACTGCTCGGCGTTTTCTCCGATCCCCAGGAACGAGCGTTCGCGCTCGGTCCGGGCGCGGGGACGGCGGCCCAGCGGCCCGGGTGGGGCCTTGGGATAGTGACGCTGGTCGATCATCCGCTGTCCGGGGCGGGCCAGGTCGTGCCGGGCAACTTCGGAGAACCCGTTGCCCGGGATCCCAACGTGAACCTTGCAAATCGCAAATTTTGACGAGACTGGCGTCTCGCACAAAAGTCTGCAAATTCAATCGTGCTAGCAGATATTCTGCAATCGGGAGGTGTGAATTGATTGAATTCGTGTCAGGAGACAACGCCCTCACGTTTGTATTAGGTGCCGCTGCATCCGCGGCTGTATTTATTCGCTCCGCCCCAGCAACAATCAAAACTATACGGCGGCCATTCGCAAAAACCGAATTGGTCGTGGAGCATCTTGTAGCCGGCATAGTTGGTCCGCCTGGGTCTCCGTTTGGGCCTACCAGCCTGATTCCCGGAGCAATAGCCGTCCCGCCCCATATCAGAGTCGCGAACGAAGGGCTGGAGATATAT
>CAYXKQ010000230.1:0-2849 GCA_964465715.1 uncultured Chloroflexota bacterium | reverse complement strand
CAAGCAACTGCAATCTGAACGTGCGCTGACCGGGCCGCTCGGCGCGCGGCACGTCCGTGAACTCCCGTGCGTCGGCGGCCAGAGAATCGAATTCGTGCCCGAATTCCGGCAGTGACCGGTGATTGCTGACCGCGAGAATATCGGCCAGCAGCTGCCCTGAGCCCTGGGCCAGGTCGAACCGTTTGAAATTTACGAGATTTCGGCGCCACCCTTCGGAATCGGCCCAGGGCACCCAGTCGCGGGTCGGCAGGAACACGACCTCCTGCAGCACTATGCAATTTAGATCCCGGCCAAGCGGCAGGCCCTTGTTTCGCCAGTACCTGGCCAGCGGTTTGAGGAACGACGTCTCATCGGCAAAGCCGTTGCGCTGGCCGAAAACGTCCCAGGCCAGCCCGACCGGCAGGCGGTCGAATCTGGCGTAGAGTCCGAATCCGGCGATTGCGTAATGGGGTTTCTTGAGCCGGAAAAAGAACGGCTGGCCACGCTGGAGGTCGCGGAATCTCTGCTGCGACGTGGGCTGCCAGAAGTTGACCTCGTCGACCATCACCAGCTTGTCTTCGGGGCGAAAGTGCGAGAACCAGCCGTGATCGGTCAGGGCTACGACGCTGGGTTGATTCATCTAATCGGGGTCGCGTAACGGCATCGATTCAACCGGTTCGGTCGCTGGGTTGCAGCATCACTCTATGATGACCATTTCCAGTGGCTTGCGGGGCTTCCCTGCACCGGTTAACCGCCCCGATCATGCGCGCCCGGGAGCGGGCGCCAGCCGGGGCTGGCGGTTCCTGCTCCGCGCACGTGGGCAGCGTCGTCGACATACAGGGGTGACGCCATCTTGGTCTCCGTGTACGGGCAAGGTCGACCACCCGCCGGACGACTTCATGGATTCGCCGGTCACGGCGCCACCCGGCAGCGGCAGGGTCAATCGATGTCGGCGAACATGTCGAGCATGAACGCTACGCACTCGCGCCAGCGCTCCATGTAGCGCCCGAAGTCCTCCTCCCTCTCGCTCATGTAGTTTTCGGCGAGTTGGTCTATTCGCTCACAGTAGTTTTCCCAGCGCTCGAGCCCGATCCCCGGCGGTCGGCTGGCCAGCAGCTGCTCGACTCGGCCCAGGTCCCGCTCGGAGACCGGTTCCAGGGCCCATTCCAGCAGGCCGTTGGCGCACACCTCGGCGATGAATGAGTTCTGCCCGGCGAGCCTGCCGGCATGCGGTTGCATGTTTTTCAGGTTCTGGTAAATCGGGTGCTGGCTCGAATAGCGCAGGGTCCAGTGGTCGGGCGGACCCTCGTCGAGGCGCCACATCGCGACCGGACTCGGTTCGTCATTGGCTTCGAGCTGGAAAGGCAGGCTGACCGGCTCGCGACCGGGATCGGTTTCTATCCAGACCGGGCAGCTGGCGCGCGCCAGGGGTTCGTCGGTCGACGCACCGAAAACCTCGGCCCGAAACGTGTGGCGGCCGGGATCGAGCGACACCTCGCCCGGGCCGGCCGCACGGTTGGTCGCGTTCACCAGCAGATCCCTGGTTGCCAAGACCTGGGCCTGAGCGCGATCACCGGCCGGCAGGCCCTTCAGGAAATGAAACTGCTTGTCCAGCAGCTGCCGGTCGTCCAGGAAGGCGTCCACGCGCAGATTCACGCCCACGGTTTCACGATTGGTGGCCGAAATCTGGAATCTGGCGACATCGCCGTCGTCGATGCGGCCCGCGCGCTGCGTGCTCTGGTTGCGCGCGGTCACCGATACCGTCTGCGGTCTAAATGCCGGCGCCGGCGGATCTGTTTCGACGAAGAATCGCCGCGAGGCGGTGGCGACCAGGGCGCCGGCGTAGGTGACCCTGGCCCGCAACAACCATCGGCCCGGCTCGGGCACGGCGATGGTCGCGGGCGCGGCGGGGCCGCACACGACATCCAGGTCCCAGAATTCGATCCGCGACTCTCCTCCGACCACCCGCGCGTTTACGCGGCTGTCGACGGGAGTTGCCCCTTCGCGCCCCGGCCGCCGCAGTTCGAGCCCCACCGCCACGAAGCGATCCGAGTCCGGAACCGGGTCGCACTTCACGCTAACGCCCACCGCGGACAGCTTCTGCCCCCAATCCACCCGCGCGACGGTGCGGTCCGGGAAGGCAAATTCCAATCTGCAGGTCCAGTCCAGCTGTTCGGAGACGCCGGAATCGTCTGCTCCGACTCGCCCGATCGGCCGGGCGGCGCCGGCGCCGCCCGCGAACGTGGTCAGGAACTGGCTGGCGATCGATTTTTCGACCTCCGGCGCGGCGCGCGCTTCCAGGCCGCCGATCCAGCCCCGCGATTCGGCAAATTCGCGCAGGACCGAATCGATCTTCTCGCGCACCTGCCGGACGGCGCGATAGCGACCGTCGAAGCGGTCGTGCTGGGGACTTTCCGCGCCGTGCAGGGCGCGTTCGAGTTCGGGATTGAACTCGCAGAAGCCCCTGAATCCGGCCCGCTGCCCCGGCGGCACGATATCCCGGATGTCATGGGTCTCGATCCACTGGTCCCCGCGCAGCAGCTGAATGCCCGAATACTGGGCGTCGTAGCCATCGATTTCGTCGGCGCGCAGCCGCTGGTCGTGATAGAGGACCAGGCGCGTGATCTGCTGCTCGGAGGTGATCTGGACGTTTTCTCTGACCAGGGTCCGGGCGTCGCCGCTCTGCCAGGGCGCGGGATCCCACCAGCCGGGCGGCCCGATCCGGCGTGGTCCGCGCCCGACGTCGAGCGTGAGGTGCAGCCGGCCGGACTGGATGGCCCGCCACCAGCAGCGCTCCAGCCAGCGCGCCAATTCGCCGGTGTCGATCGCCGTCGCGGCCCGGTCGGTCAGGTAGGGGATGACGACCCGGG
>CAYXKQ010000229.1:0-2855 GCA_964465715.1 uncultured Chloroflexota bacterium | reverse complement strand
GGCCGTTGCCGAGGGTGGTTGATTCGGCTTGATCGATCGGATTGGCGGCAATTTCGAGCATTGTGGACGGTTGTGGCCTCGGGGCGGTGCTGGTGGATCCTGCCGCAAATTATCAGCGCCGCTGATCCGGTGGGCAGCCTGCAACCTGAGACGGTTAGATTCATGTTGCAAGGAGGTTGAGCATGTCCAGAACGTTCTCAGTCGTAGAGGAGATCCCGAGGCCGGCCGAACTCGTCTGGGCGGCACTCACGGATTGGGAGAACGCCCACCGCTGGATGCCCGGAGTCGATGAGATGACCACCGACGGCGAGACGAAAGCGGGCACGAAGCTGACTTTCAGGGCGCGGGGATCGGAACGGACGAGCACGATCGTCAGTTGTGATCCCGGTCGGTCGGTCGTGCTGCGTTCGGTTCAGGGCGGGGTGACCGCAGATTACAGCTACGAAATCCAGGCCTTGGGCGGGAATTCATCCCGCGTATCCCTGGTCGCAGACTGCCAGATATCCGGGCGTTTCTTGCCCCTGGCGTCGCCACTACTGCGGATCGCAATTCGCATTTCCGACGGCAAGCAACTGCGCCTTCTCAAAGCGTTAATCGAGGAAGGCTAAACCTGGACCCCGGGGCGATCAGGACCCGGGTCCCGAACATTGAGCAAATGGTTTTAAGGATCGTACCGATCGGGGATCCGAGCCTCCGTCGCCCGGCACTCCCCACATCCAAGTTCCGAGGCGACCTGGTCGTGCTGGCCAACGACATGGTCGAGACCATGCGGGCCCACGACGGGGTGGGGCTGGCCGCGCCCCAGGTAGGCGTTTCCACCGCCCTGATCGTCATCGAGGTTCCGGATCCCACCGACCCGGAATCGGGGGCCACGCGCCTCTACGTTCTGCGCGATCCGGTAATCGAGGGCCTGGCCGATTTCGAGGCAATGCGCGAGGGCTGTCTGTCGCTGCCGGGTTATTTCGGGTATCCGGCCCGGGCCAAGCGGGCCCGGGTACGCGCGCTGGAACTGGACGGAAGCCCGGTCTTACTGCAAGCCGAGGGCCTGCTGGCCCAGGCCCTGCAGCACGAGATCGATCACCTGCGCGGAATCCTGTTCACCGACCGCGTGGGGTCGCTGCACCTGATCGGACCCGATCCCGCGCCGGAGCCCGTATCCGCCTAGCGCCGCACCTCGCGCACAAGGTGGGCAAGTTCGGGCAACAGTACGCCTGCAAGCGCAGTCTCGACCGCATTCGGCGAGCCCGGAGTCACGACCACTATCCGGTCATTGATGGAACCCGCCAGGGCGCGGCTGAGGATCGCAGCGGTGCCGATTTCGTCCCAGCTAAGCCTGCGGAAGGCTTCGCCATAACCGGGCAACTCCTTATCGAGCCGCGATCGAAGCGTCTCGACGGTCCTGTCGCGCGATGAGAGCCCGGTGCCCCCCAGCAGGAGCAGGCAGGCCGAATCGCCGGACAGGAACTCATCGATCGTCGAATTGACTTCATCCGGTTCATTGGCCACCAGATCGGTGCGGCCGATCCCGTATCCGGCGGCCTCGACCAGTTCGCGGGCCACCCGACCGGAGACATCGGTGCGCTCGGTGCGGGAGTCGGAGACGACGACTATGTCGCAATTGATGTTTTCCAGCGAGCGCGCTTGGCGGCGGTGCTCGGTTGTTGACGCAGATCCGGAAGGCTGGGTTGATTCAGGCACTACAGGGCGTAACCGCGCATGCAGTCCTTGATCTTGGCGATTATGGCTTTCGAAGCCGAACGCTCGCGCTGCCAGATGTTGCGGCCATAGATGAACCCGGTGGCGCCGGCCCGCATCGAGAGTTCGACCCGCTGCAGCAGCTCCTCGTCGCCGACCCGCGAACCCCCGGACATGATCACCATTGAATTGGCGGCCGAACTCATGATCTGGCCCAGCGCGCTGCCCATGTCCGGCCAGACCTTCGAGTCATACGGCGCGGGCGCGCCCGCGACCGGGCCGACGGAACCATCGGGGTTCTGGACCGGGTAGTTGACCTTTATCACGTCGGCGCCGAGCTCGGAGGCCACGCGCGCCGCATAGTCGATCGCATACATGCTGTCGCGCCCGCCCTTGGCATCCACGTGCTCGCCGCGCGGATAGGCCCAGACCACCACCGGCAGTCCGGCGCGCTCGGCCTCCAGGCGGACCTGGGAGAAGTTCTCGAAATCGGTCTCCTGCTGGGCAGACCCAAAGTAAAGCGTGTAGCCAATCGCGTCGGCGCCGATCCGGACCGCGTCTTCGACCCGCGCCGTCAACGGCGAACGCGGTGCGTTGGCGGGCGGTATCTCGCTCTTGCCGTTGAGCTTGAGGATCAGCGGCACCGCGCCGGCGTAGCGGCCCACGTACTTGTTGGCCAGACCGTACTGGACCGCGATTGCCGAATACCCGGTTTCGGCGGCCAGCGAAAAGACGTAATCGGGGTCCAGGCTGTCCGGGTTGACAAAGAAGTCCCGCGGCCCGTGCTCCATCCCCTGGTCAACCGGCAGGACCAGCAGGGTCGAGCCGCCGGGGCCGTGTTGATTGAGCATGCGGCCCAGGCGCACGTTCTTGCCGGCGCTAAGACCTAGATCTGCAAGTGTCGGTCGATTCAATTGGACTCCGGTGAAAGCGGTCGCCGTCATTATCGCGATTCCGGGGCCGTTTTCGCTCTAAGCGCGCGGCCGGCGCAGTCCTTTCAGGGCGGACAGGTTCGGCGGCGGACACAGCGACGTGCCCAGCGGATTGGTCCCGCTGGAGGGGCCGTGAAAGTCGCTACCGCCGGTTGGGACCAGACCGAAGCGTTCGGCCCAGGCAAGCGCCCACGCCCGTTCGGAGTCCGGAAAGCTGCCGTAGAAGAC
>CAYXKQ010000228.1:0-2876 GCA_964465715.1 uncultured Chloroflexota bacterium | reverse complement strand
TCATCTTCTGCTTGTCCAGCTTCTCGGCCGCGATCAGCCCGTAGCGCCGGACAAGATCGGTGGTGATCCGGTGACATTCGTTCCGATCCCGAACCCTGACCCTATCGTGCGCGTTGGCCAGGATGCGGCGGCGCTCCCGGAAACGGCGGCTGCCCTTCTCGCATGCCGAGAGCCGCCGCTGCTTGCGGACGATCTCCTCGCGGTCGACATTGCGGCGCTCTATCTTTTCGCCATCGCTGGTGGTGATGCGCGATATGACCCCCAAGTCCAACCCGACCCTGTCGGCGCTGAAAGGCAGAGGATCCACCTCGACCGCGTAGACAAGACTGACGCTCACGCGCCTGCCCCTGAAGGTGATGCGGATGGACTTGAGGAGTTCTGATGGGGGTAGCTCTCGCCTGGTCCGGATCCTGATAACCGGCAGGCCCTTTACCCTGACTTCGTAACCGCGTCCGTCTGACCGGACCATCGCGGGAGTTACGTGCTCCAGCTGGATGGTGCGGTAGCGGTGCCGGGGCTTAAAGCGCGGATAGCCGGGCTTGTCACCGTCCTTTACCCGGCGGTAGAACGCCTTCCTGGCCCGGTCGGCGCGGGCCAGCACGCCACGGCCCACGAAAACCGAAAGGCCCTGCCAGAACGGATCCTGGCTGCGGGTGACGGTGAACGCCTTCATTCGATCGAACAGCGAATCGCTCTTGCCAGTTTTCTTGTATGAGTCGCGCCAGTGCTCAAGTTCGGAGTTGTACAGTTCCGCACAGCCCGAAAGCACCAGGTTGAGACGTTCGCAGCCGCGGCGGGAGACGTGGCCGCGGTGCTGGTAGGTGCGGAAGGTGCTCGACATTGCCACTGTATGAAAGATGCATGGGAACTGTTGCAAAGGCGTAAAGTATATGCAATCTACGGACAGGCCGGCAATTGACGCCGGCAACGTCGATCCCGGTTAGGCGGCGAACCGGTATCAGGGTTGGCGGGCGGCAGGCGATCGCGATTCGGAGCAGGCGCGGCGAAGGGCGGTTGCAGGTTCAGCGGGTATGCCGGGGCGTGATTCCACTTGAGCCGCGCTCGTTTCAAGCTTTAGGGCCCCAGGATATTGGACTACCAGTGCTTGCCTGGTTGTAGGCACCGCCGTTAGGAACTTTCCCACTTTGGGCACTCAAATGTGTAAGCGCCTTCCATTGCGTAGGCGAAGAAGGCTGAATTGATCCGATCGTGCAACTGACGACCGGCTTCATTGATGCGCAGCAGCTGTTCGCGGTCGTCGCTGGGCGCCACCCAGCCGCCGGCCAGGGACTGGGTCAGGAAACCAAGCGTCTCGCGGGCGGCACCGGTGGCCCGGGCATCCGGCCCGGCCTCGAGATTGTGGAAGTGAGTTTGCGCGTAAAGCAGCGACCCCAGCAACGATCCGGGCAATTGCGGATCGGCGATCAACAGGGAGAGCACCTTGGCCGGGGCGATCCCGACCCCGAACCGCTGGTTGTAGGCCGCCCGGGCGTGGAACTGGCGCAAAAGACTGATCCAGTCGGCATCGGTGCCCTCGTCCGCTTCCGCCAGCGCCGATGACTGGGCCAGCAGAAGGGCCGAGATCAGCTGGACCCGTTCGACCAGGTTCCCGAGCTGGATGAACCGCCACCCGTCACCCCTGTACATGGTCGCCGCGGTCACTCCCCAGAATTTGTGGATCGTGGCCTCGGTGTCGGCGAAGAATCCCTCCGGGTTAAGCCGCCAGACGGCTTCGATGGTCAGATCGCGAATCCCCAGATAGGCCAGGTTCAGCTGCGTCCACATCGCGGCGCTGATGTGCTGGCGCATCTGCCGGGCGTTGTCGCGGCCCAGACCCAAACAGGCGCGAATTGAACTCGGGTTGGTCTCCTCAAACGTCAGATCGCCGGCCAGCGTGAATGAATCGGCCAGCAGGTAGTCATCGTCCTCGATCTGGTCCAGCACGCCCCAGGGGGGCTCGCGCCCCAGCGCGTGGTAGATTCGGGTCCAGCCGAAATGGATGTCGCGGACCGGTCGGTCGGAGAGCGCCTCGGTCTGCAGGTACAGCAATCGACTGAGGTGTTCGACCCGGGACAGGTAGCGGCTCATCCAGTAGAGTCCGGCCGCACTGCGCGCCAGCAGCGCCTGGCTCATCGGACCCTGGCTCGCGGAAATATGTGGCCGGCACGGGGCGGCCCAAGGCAATGCGGGCGCGAGAGTACCGGGCGGATCCTGACCCGCCGGCCGCGGATGTGACCGATGATCATTCCTCCAGCACCCAGAGGTCCTTGCAGCCGCCTCCCTGCGAGGAGTTGACCACCAGCGAACCCCGCCGCAGCGCCACGCGACAGAACGCTCCCGGCACTATGCGGGTCGCGGCGCCGCGCAGAACAAACGGACGCAGGTCCACGTGCCGGGCTTCCAGGCGCCCGTCGACAAGACAGGGGGCGCGCGAAAGCGCCAGGGTGGGCTGGGCAATGAAATCGGCCGGGTTGGCCTTGATCTGCTCGGCATATTCCCGGCGCTCCTTGGCGGTTGCGTGTGGGCCCACCAGCATCCCGTACCCGCCGGACTCGCCGACCCGCTTGACCACCAGTTCGTCCAGGTTCGCGAGCGTGTGGGCCAGGTCTTCCTCGCGCCGGCACAGAAAGGTGTCCGCGTTGGCCAGGATCGGCTGTTCGTCCAGGTAATAGCGGATCATCGCGGGGACGTACGCGTACACGCTCTTGTCGTCGGCCACCCCGGTGCCGGGGGCGTTCGCCAGGGTCACATTGCCCAGCCGGCAGGCGTGAATCAGGCCCGGCACTCCCAGCAGCGAATCGGGCCGGAATACGGTCGGGTCCAGGAAATCGTCGTCCACCCGGCGGTAGATGACGTCGATTCGCCGCAAGCCCCTG
>CAYXKQ010000227.1:0-2887 GCA_964465715.1 uncultured Chloroflexota bacterium | reverse complement strand
CGGGGGTTTCGCCGAACACGTCGCGCTCGTTCTCCAGCAGGAGCCTGACTCCGGGCGCATCGCGCCGGGCCTGGTCGCACAGGCGCGACAGGTTTCCGGTGCACGCGGGATGGTCGCTGGCCGAATGCGGCTGGAACCCGAACACGCGCACCGCCCGGCAGTCAAATTCCAGCGCCGCGGCCAGGCCGTTGGCCAGCTGCCGCTGCTGGATCGCAAAGTCCCCGTCGACGGCGGCCTTGCCAACCGGCGTGGCCACGCACTGGCAGATGAATCCGGCCGAGCGCAGCTGACGCGCAATCTGCCTGCGTTCGCCGGGTGTTGCTTCGGCAATCGAACAACGCTGCCCGTCGCGCTCGAAATGGCGCACGTCGATGCGCTCGAGCCCGAGATCGGCGAAGAACCGCAGTTGATCGCCGAGATCGGTGAAGGCCTCGTCGGCGAACCCGGACAGCTGCCAGCCGGTCATCTTTCCAGGACCGTTGTGAATGCGGCCTGCGGAATCTCCACCTGGCCCACCATTTTCATGCGCTTTTTGCCCTCGGCCTGTTTTTTTAGCAGTTTGCGCTTGCGGGTGACGTCCCCGCCGTAACACTTGGCCAGGACGTCCTTGCGCAGCGCGGGAATGGTCTCGCGGGCGATGACCTTGCCGCCAACCGCGGCCTGCAGCGCCACCTGGAAGAGCTGCCGGGGGATCACCTTGCGCAGCCGGGCGAGGATTTCAAGCGCATCGCGGCGGGCCCGCTGGCGGTGCAGGATCGAGGACAGCGCGTCCACCCGCACGCCGTTCACCAGGATGTCGACCACCTGGACTTCCACCGGCCTGAAATCGACCACGTGGTAGTCCAGCGAGGCGTAGCCGCGCGTGGAGGACTTGAGTTTGTCGTAGAAGTCGACCAGAATTTCGGCGAGCGGGGCCTGGGCAGTCATAAGTACCCGCCCGGCGTCCAGCGTCTCGACTTTGTCCACGCTGCCCCGCGCCAGACGGACCAACTCCATCAGCGGGCCCAGATAGCTGCCCGGCGTCACGATCGAGAGTTCCACCCAGGGCTCGGTGACCTCGGCGATCTGGTTGCTCTCGGGCATCGCTCCCGGACCGTCGACCAACAGTCGGCGACCGCTGCGGGTAAGCACCCTGAACTGCACCCCGGGATTGGTCACGATCAGGGTCAGGTCGTTGTCGCGCTCGAGCCGTTCGCGGACGATGTTCAGGTGCAGGAGACCAAGGAATCCCACCCGGAAACCAAATCCCAGGGCACCAGACTCCTCGGGCTCGAAGGTCAACGACGAATCATTCAGGCGCAGCAGGTCCAGCGCCCGGCGCAGCGCGGGATAGTCACCCGGATCCTGAGGGTAGATTCCGGCGAATACCATCGGGCGGGGCGGGGCGTATCCGGGCAGCGGCTGCGAGTCCGGGGTGCCGTCGGCGAGCAGGGTGTCGCCGACCACGAACTCGAATCCGCCCTTCAGGCCGGTGGCCACGTAACCTACCTGGCCCGAATTGAGCGTATCGGCCGGCTGCATCTGCGGGGCGAAAGTTCCGACCTCCATGATCTCGAACCGGTTGCCGGATCCCGGCAGGTGGATGCGGTCGCCGGCCGCCAGGGCGCCGTCGACGACTCGTACATGGGTCAGGACGCCGCGGTGCCGGTCGTAATTTGAGTCAAATACCAGGGCGCGCGGGGGAGATTCGGCAATGCCGTCGGGGGGCGGGACCCTGGCGATCACCTGGCCAAGCAGTTCGCGCACCCCGGTGCCGTGCTTGGCCGAGACGGCCAGGATCTCGTCGGGGTCGACTCCCATCAATTCCACGATCGCCTCGCGCGCCGCCTGCGGCTGGGCCGCCGGCAGGTCGATCTTGTTGATGACCGGGATGATCTCCAGGCCCAGCTCCAGAGCCTGGTAGAGGTTGGCGATGGTCTGGGCTTCGATACCCTGGGAGGCGTCCACCAACAGCAGCGCTCCCTCGCAGGCGGCCATGGCGCGCGAGACCTCATAGGCAAAGTCCACGTGGCCGGGCGTGTCGATCAGATTCAGCTGGAACTGCTGCCGGCCGGTTTGCCAGTGCATCGTCACCGGGGTCGCCTTGATCGTGATCCCGTGTTCGCGTTCAATATCCAGCGAATCCAGCAGTTGTTCACGCATCTGGCGCTGATCGACCTGGCCGGTCAGCTCCAGCATGCGGTCGGCCAGGGTCGACTTGCCGTGATCAATGTGGGCGATGATGCAGAAATTGCGGATGCTTGCGGGCGCAATCATGCGCGGGCGACGCCCTTGGCGGGTAGGTAGGCCAGCGATTTTAGATGCGCTCATCCCGCGGCCACGTCCGGGCCCAGCCTCGATCTGAGCATTCGCAGCAGGGTCCGCGGCTGCTCCAGTCCCATCGCCAGGGTTGCGCTGAGATAGGCGACCACGGCCAGACCCAGGACCAGCAGCATGCCGACCGCGTATATAGGCGGGGCCGGGTCCACCGAACCCAGCAGTTCGCTCCCCAGCCAGGCGAGCGCGGCCGCCAGCAGGCTGGCGCCGAACACCCGCAGTATCCCGGTCCCCAGCGAAACGTCAAGACCCAGCCGTCGCAGCCACAGATACAGGACCGCAACCTCAACCAGAATCCCGATCGACACACCCATCGCGATTCCGGCGACCGCGAACGGTTCCGACAGCGCCCAGGAGACCAGCATGTGCAGCAGCAGGCTGGCCGAGATGACCAGCACCGGCCGGCGCGTGTCCTGGCGCGAATAGTAGACCCGGGTCAGGATCTCGGCCGCGGCATGACCGACCAGGCCCACCGCCAGGGCGGCAAGCACCACCGCGGTCGCCGCGCTGGCGGCAGAGTCGAACGCGCCCCGCTCGAACAGCACCCTGACCAGAGGCTCGCCGGTGACGA
>CAYXKQ010000226.1:0-2895 GCA_964465715.1 uncultured Chloroflexota bacterium | reverse complement strand
GAGTCGAACGCGCCCCGCTCGAACAGCACCCTGACCAGAGGCTCGCCGGTGACGATCATCACCAGCCCGGCCGGCAGGGTGGCAAAGATCACATAGGACAGCGAGTCGGAAGTGGTCCGGGCCAGCCCGTCCCGGTCGCCGCGGGCGCTCAGTTCCGAGAACTCCGGAAGCACCGCTTCGGCGTAGGGGATCGCCAGGATTCCGAGCGGAAAGAGCAGCAGCATCCAGGCGTTGGCGAACGCGGCCACACCCGAGGTTCCCTGCAGCGAGGCCAGGTAGTTGATGAAGAAGAAGCTCAGCTGGATCACCGCGAACCCGCCCAGACGCGGTAGCATCAGCTCGATCACCCGCCGGGTCGGGCCGCGCACCGCCAGCGCCGGTCGCCAGCCAAGGCAGGCGCGGCGCAGACCCGGAACCTGGATCAGCAGGTGCAGGAGCGCTCCCCCGATCGTGCCCCAGGCCAATCCGATGATGCCCAGCGGCTCGACCAGCAGCAGGGCGCCGGCGATCACCCCGGCGTTGTAGAGCACCGGACCGACGGCGGGCAGGAGGAAGTCCCGTTCGGCGTGCAGGGCGCCCTTGAAGACCGCCGAGATTCCGAGCAAGAGCGGGGAGATCATCAGATATCGCGTGGCCTCGGTGGCAAGTTCCCGGGTTTCTGTATCGAACCCGGGGACCATGACCGTCATCAGCTGCGGGGCAAAGAGCGCCGCCAGGAGCGAACCGCCGATCATCACCATCCCCAGCAGATTGAGCACTCCGGAGAAGAGCCGGCGCCGGTCCTCGGCGCGGTCCGACCCGCGCAATCCGGCATAAACCGGGATGAACGCGGAAATCAAAGCTCCGCCGGCAAACAGGGTGAAAAGGGTGTCGGGGATCCGAAACGCCGCGAACCAGGCATCGGCCTCCGGACCCAGTCCGATCTGGCCGTTGATCACCGCCTGGCGGACGAATCCCAGCAAGCGCGAGAGCAGGAACATCGCGCTCAGCAACACAGCCGCCCGCGCAATCTGCCGGCCCCGTAACGCAGGGGCGCCGGCGGACTCTATTCGGCGCGCTCCACGGTGATCGTCCCGCCGGGCTGGCAGGCGTCAAGATCGGGCGTCGGGACGATCCGCAGCCGGCCCAGCGGAATCACCTTGCTGGCCGCCCGGACCTCTTCCGGGCTGCGGCTGGCCGGGGTCGGCCCCCAGAATACGCACAGCGCCGAACCCGGCGGCCAGTAAGCCAGCTCGCCCACGAACACCACTTCCCGGTCTTCGCGGGTGGGTTCAAGCTGCAGCGGAATGGCCGCATATATTTCCTGCCCCCAGCGATTCACGGTGCCGGATTGGGGTAGGTTGGACCAGAAGGCCTCGGCGGCGTCCGATCGGTAGAGTTCCGCGTTCAGGGTGAGATCACCGACGCTCACCCTGACCAATTTGCCCGGTTCGATCATTCCCTCTCCATTACGAACTCGAAGCGGCAACACGGGGTCCGCCCGGGCCGCCGGCCAGGGCGCCTACGATCGATCCGGCGCGGCCGCCATCGACAATGTGCACCGAGCCCACGGCATCGAGCAAATCCAACGCTGATTCCAATTTAGGGATCATTCCGCCATCGACCGCCCCCGAGCGCTGCAATTCCCCGGCGATCTGGGGAGTCACCAGGTCGACCGTGCGCCCGTTGCGGTCCAGTACTCCGGGCACGTTGGAAGCAAACACCAGTGCCCAGGCCCCCAGTGCGCGCGCCACGGCGCCGGCGATCGAATCGGCGTTGACGTTGTAGACCCGCTGCCGATCATCGATGCCCAGCGGAGCCACCACCGGGGTAATGCCGGCTGCCAGCAAGGCATCAAGCAATCCGGTTTCAACCGCATCGACCTGGCCTACCCGGCCCAACCGTCCACTGGCTTCCGGGCTCACCCTGACCAGGCCGCCATCGATGCCCGAAATTCCGGCCGCCGTCACCCCGGACCGGGCCAGGGCGCAAACGATTTCCTTGCCGACCGTGCCGCAGAAGACCTTGATCGCCGATTCCAGGACCCGATCGTCGGTAAAGCGCAGTCCGTCGACAAACCGCGTCTGGGCCCCGGACCGTTCCAGCTCCGCACTCAGCGCCCGACCGCCGCCGTGCACGATCACGACCGGGTGGTCGCTGCGCAGGCGCGCCACCTGGCCGCAGAGTTCGGGCAGGTCCAGTTCATCGCCGCCGCCAATCTTGACGACCAGCGGCGCGGGATCGGAAGTGGACATGGAAATCTAGGTCGTGTACTCGGAGTTGAAGGCCACGTACTCGGAGCTCAGGTCACAACCAACCGCCCGTGCCCCGTAGGCCCCGGAATGCAAGTCAAGGGTCAGGGTCGAGCGTGGCTGGGCCAATACCGTCGATGCTTTTTCGGCGTCGAAGTCGATCGGCAGGCCCTTCCGCATGGTCTGCACGTCCCCGAGGTGGAGGTCCATTCTTTCGGGATCGAATTCGGCGCCCGCATAACCGGCCGCGCAGAGGATGCGGCCGAAATTTGGGTCGGCGCCGCGGACCGCGGTCTTGACCAGCATCGACGTGGTGACCGTGCGCGCGATCAGGCGCGCCTGATCCTGCGAGGAAGCTCCGTTCACCTGAACCACGAACACCTGGTTGACCCCCTCTCCGCCGGCCACGATGGCTTCCGCCATCTCCCAGGCCAGATCCCGGAACGCGGTGCGGAACGCCGGCCAATCGGGATGATCGGGGGCCAGCTCGATACCGCTCGCCCCGGAAGAGAGCACCAGCAGCGAATCGTTGGTCGAAGTGTCGCCGTCGATGCTGACGGCGTTGAACGTCTCGTCCGCGACTTCGGATGTCAATTGCTGTAGCACGGCGCGGTCGATCGCCGCGTCCGTGGTCATGTACGCCAGCATGGTGGCCATGTTGGGG
>CAYXKQ010000225.1:0-2915 GCA_964465715.1 uncultured Chloroflexota bacterium | reverse complement strand
CCATCTCACCCAGCGCGCCGCCGAGGATCCGGCTATGGCCGAATCGATCATCGACGGGGCGGGCGGAGTTTTCATTGCGATGACGGCGGTCCTGATCGCGTTCCTGGCCGTCTTCCCGGTAGCGACCTTTCTGACCGGTGTCGGCTTGGCAATGCGCTCCAAATCCATCGGCCTGCAAATGATCGTGGGCTGGGGGCTGGCGCTGGCCGGTATCCTGGCATTTGCGGTTTTCCAGACCGCGCTGCACGTCCCCTCGGTTGACCCGGGAATAATGCTGCAGACCAACAACGCCGTGCTCTCCGTGGGAACGCTGCTGCTCTTCCTGCTCGGACTTGGCATTTTCAGGAACCGGGCGACAGGGTCCGGCTGAGCGGCAGATTTCGGCAACACAGTAGCGCGATCCGCCGGTCGCGGCACGATTCTGAACGACTGCGCGGCAAGTTAAATGTCGGACGCCGCTCGGCGGGCGCGGAGCGGGTCCCCAGGCCCACCCTCCGGCCTGCCGGGCAGGGCGCACCCGGCCGAGTTCCGGATTGGCTCTCCTGGTAGGGGTCCGGCAGCCCACCACGCAGGCGGTGGGCAGGTTCAGTCTCCGGAGACCGTGAAGCCGAACCCTGCCGCGCGAGAGGCGCGCGGCGAACCCACTTGCGCGCACCAAACCCGCTCCGGTGGACGGCCGGAACGGTTGCCCGGCACGTGGATTCCTCGACCGGTAGGTTCCGTGCTGCGCCGCAGCCCGGGCTCGACGGGTTGATTGGACATTGCCCGGATTGCCAATCTGGATTGCATTCCCGGCGCCTTGACGACCGAGTCAGATTCCGACGCGGTCACGGACTGGTGAGCGGGTTTTCCCAGCGGACCTCGCCAAATCGCGCAAAGTCCGAATCCGCGCTGATGATGGTCAGACCGTGCTCGATCGCCAGTGCCGCCAGCATCGCGTCGGGCACCAGTTCGGCGGCAACGTCGCGCCCGGCAATCAGCCGGCCGAGGATTCGCGCCGTGGACGCGCTCGCGGGCGGCACCCATGTTGGTTCGGCCGCCAGCCAGGACTGCACGCAACCCCATGACTGCGCCGCCGAAAGCGGGTTCGCGTAGATACGCGGATTGGTACTGATCCGAAGGAAAGCCCCGATCGATTGCCAGGGGATGCCCACCCGGCGATCGCCCCGGAGGGCCGCCTCCAGCCATCGGGTGGCAATTTCGTTATGCGGTGACGAGTTATCGGTGGCATAAAGGAGGATGTTGGCGTCGACGAGCACTACTGGCCGGATTCATCGAGCAGGGTGATCACCGCGCCGACATTGCTCACATCGATTCGCTGGCCCATGTCAAAGGTGCAGTGTGCGTAATCAGGTGCAGCGGCGCGTCCGGCCAGGCCAGCCCGGGCCAGGCGATTGACCGCCGCGCTCAAGCCAATGCCTTCCGATCGTCGCAGGCGTTGGATCTCGGCCACAACGTCCGGTTCCAGGTTGATCGTCGTCCTCATGCGATCATATTAGCATCTTGATGCTCTCTAAGTGATGCGTGTATAACACCGGCGTCGCCAAGTCAAAGCGAAACGCACTGGTCCACCCGGGCGCCGGTAATTCGGGCAGGGCAAGACGGAGGGGGCCGGGTTGTTCCGGCCGGCCGGATCGCAGTTGGCCTGATCGGCCGGCTTCGCTGCGGGATCGATTTGGAAATTTCATACGCAGTCGGTGAGGGCGCTGCCGTTCGGTTTTTGTCGGCTTGGTCGCGCTAATATCGCCCGCCAAAAAGGAATGCAAGGCTACTCACGAGGCTATTCCGAGGCCGCCCCGGAGGCGACGCGACTGTATTCAAAGTGGCGCGGAAACGCGGCACATTCGTATACAAGCCAAAACCTGCCTCATTGATCTCCGGCGCTGCCGAAAACGCACCCGCGCCGCCGGCCCGAACGGCGGCGTGGTTCGGTGGGCGCCGGAAACGACGGAGGCGCGGGTGATTACGCACCCCGATTCCCCGGCGAACCTTTTACAGAACCTGCGATGATCGGAGTTGGAACCAGCGGGTTTGAGGGACTGGATGAATATTTGGCGCGAAGGTCGACCGCACGATGCGGGACCTTCACTTCAGACTCCCAGATTCCGAGTGAGTCCGCAGCGACCTCCCTGGCCGGTTGGCGTTCGGCGCGTCGCGATCCCGCGCTGTCTTGAGCAGTTGCCCCGGCGAACCGTAATCGCGCTCCCGGCCCGCTCCGGGAACCCCAGCGCGCCAGGCTAAGGCCATGTCTCGCCACCGCGGCCGCAGCGGCACGATCGAATCCGGACCCGCGCAGCGCCGCGCCAGCGTCGCCCGCAATCGCCGGGCGGGTTACGACTACGAACTCGGCGAGCAGTTCGTGGCCGGGCTCGTTCTGGCCGGCACCGAAATCAAGTCGGTGCGGCAGGGCAACGTTTCGATCGCCAACGCATACATCCGGGTCGATGTTCGCGAGGCTTGGATTCACGGCATGCACATTGCCCGATACCGACCGGCGGCGGACCGCAACCACGACCCCGGCCGGCCCCGCAAGCTGCTGCTCAATCGCCGCGAATTGCTGCGAATCCAGGTAAGGACTCAGCAGCAGGGCTATACGGCCGTGCCGCTTGAACTGCTGATTCAGGGGCGTTTTGCGAAATTGCGCTTTGCGGTCGCCCGCGGCCGGAAACGCTGGGACAAGCGGGAAGCCATCTCGCGTCGCGAGAGCGAAACGCGCATACGACGGCTGCTCAAACAGGGCCGAACCTGAACCCGGCCATAACCCCAGCGGCGGCAGTCTTGCGAGAATCTGGCGGGCGACCGCCATTCGCCCCCGACCAAGTTTCGAACCTCCCTCAATCTGCGCCCATGCCAACCAAATCGACCGCGGTCGCCGAGAACGCCAATCTGCTGCCGGCGGGACTAGTTCTCGCGCC
>CAYXKQ010000224.1:0-2917 GCA_964465715.1 uncultured Chloroflexota bacterium | reverse complement strand
ACCGGCTCCATGACCTCATCGAACGGCAGCTGCACGGCCTCGACCGGCGGCAGGAACATCTTCGAGAGCATGAATGCGGTGGTGTGCGGGCCGGGCATGGCCACCCGCTTTCCGGCCAGGTCTGACAATTCGGCCGGCTCGCGGCTGACAACCAGCGGGCCGTAGCCCAAGCCCATGGAGGCGCCGCAGCAAAGGATCTGGTAATCGGCGGCGACTTGCGGATATACCGCGGCCGAAATCGCGGTCATGTCCAGCTCGGCCCTGAGGGCGCGTTCGTTAAGACTCTGGATGTCTTCAAGGACTTCGCGATGCCGGTATCCGGTTCCTTCGCCGATCCCGACCAGGTCGTGGGTGATCGCGTAGAACATGAACGCGTCGTCGGCGTCGGGGCTGTGCCCGATCGTCAGCTCGCGCACATCCGCCATCAGACGGCCACCGGATCGGCGATCTGTTCCAGCACGCGGTACTTGGTATCGCGGCGGGCGGGCCTGAATCCGGCCTCGCGAATCATCAGCTGGACTTCGGCCTCGGTCGTGCGGTTGTAATGCCCGGCCTCGTTCATCACGTTCTCGTCAAAAAGGGTGCCTCCGAAATCATCGGCCCCGAAATGCAGGGCGATCTGGCCGGTCTTCTTGCCTTCGGAGAACCAGCTGGCGTCGATGTGGTCGAAATTGTCAAGATAGAGCCGCGCCAGCGCCAGGATCCGCAAATACTGGTTGGGCCCGGCCCGCTTGCGCCCAAGCCGGCGCCCCAGCGGCGTATCGCCCGGCGAGAAGCTCCACGGCACAAATGCGTGGAAATAACCCGGCGTGGGCTCATCCTGCAGACTTCGGATTCGGTCCAGGTGTTCGATGATGTCCGCGCCTGTCTCCACGTGACCGTACATCATCGTAGCCGTCCCGGTGAACCCAACCCCGTGGGCCGCGCGCAGGATGGCGATCCACTCGTCGGCGTCCATCTTCAACGGCGATATCTTGTGCCGCGCGCGATTGGTGAGGACCTCGGCGCCACCTCCGGGCAGCGTCGTCTGGCCGGCCTGCCAGAGGGCCTCAAATATCGCGGTGTAGGACTCCCCGCTGACCTGGGCCATCTTGAAGATTTCGGGAGCCGACCAGAAATGCGGGGTCACCTGCGGGTGGGCGGCGCGGACCGCGCGGACCATTTCCGTGTAGTAGGTAAGCGGCAGGTTCGGGTGCAGTCCACCCTGCATGAGCACCGTCGTGCAGCCCATCTCGGCGGCCCGTCCGACCTGCTCGACGATTTCATCGGTGGTGTAGGTGTAGGCGCCCTGCCCGGCATCGGATCCCGGGGGCCGGTAGAACGCGCAGAACGAGCAGTAGGCATCGCAGATGTTGGTGTAGTTCAGATTCGTGTCGACGACGTACGTGACCACCGGATCGGGGTGCCGCGCAAAGCGGGCTTCGGCAGCCAGCTGGCCCAATTCCAGCAGGTCGGCGTTTTCCAGCAGAAAAAGACCGTCGGCGCTGTCGAGGCGTTCGCCGGTGCCAAGCTTGGCGCGGATGGACTTGATCATCGGGAGATGCTCCGGGTTCGCACGCGGGCGTCCAGTTCGAAGAACCGCTCCAGGCCGGCCTTCTCACGATCGCCCAGGCGGTAGCTGAACTTGGCCAGGTAGGATTCGATCTGCTGGTCCGTCATGCCCAGCCCCGGGCGCCGGGCCGCGATCGCGGAGACATCGGCGCAATTGCGGGCCAGGTTGACCGAAAAATAGTCGGCCAGCTCGGCCAGGGCCGCTTCGGATGCCCCGGGTCCGGCCAGCCACAACGCGTATACGAATGGCGACCCCGCCAACTCGAACCAGGCCGCTCCCAGGTCGATCATGTGCGGGAAATCGGCCGCCTGCTCGCTGAGGGCCTGGTCGCCGATTACCAGCTGGGCATCGTTGTCTGGGCCCAGGGGATCGAACATAAGGCCCTGGCCCCGGCCCCAGTACTCAAGCAGGAGGACCTTCAGTAACCGCAGCGAGGTCGCGGTCTCGGCCGTGACGCCGATCCTGGTCCCGGGAACGAATTCGGCCGGCGGAACGCGCGAACGGAGCAGCACCGAACTGACCGGTCCGGCGGCGGCGATCGTGAAGTTGCCGATCTGAGCAAAAAGGTCGGGGTGGTCGGCAAGGGCCACCGAGGGAAGCGGGGCGGCGTCGATCGCGCCGGCGGCCGCCAGGTCGTACATCTGGCGCGGGGGCAGCGAGACCGCGGCCGAGCGGATGGCGTCGCTGGCGAAAAACGGTTCGGTGTTCAGATAGGCGATCCGGCCAAGCCGCAGCCGTTGCAGCTCCGAACTCTCAGGCAAAGACTTCCACCTCGCGGTAGAGGGCGTTGCGCGCCACCGGAATCTTGCCGGCGTCACGGACCATCTGGGCCATCGCCTCGCGTTCAAGCCCCAGCGGGCTTGCCGCCAGGGCGGCGTGGGCGATGCGCTCCTTGCCGATCGTCCCGTCGAGGTCGTCGGCGCCGAAATTGAGTCCGATGGCGGCGGTTTCGGCGCCGGTCATGATCCAGTAGGACTTTATGTGCGGTACGTTGTCCAGCATCAGGCGCGACACCGCCAGCATCTTCAGGTCATCGATTGCGGTGGCGCCGCGCTCGACCAGGCGGGTCGTGCCCAGCTGGTATTCGAGCGGAATGAAGGCCAGGAACCCGCCGGTCACATCCTGTCCCTCACGCAGGAAGATGAGGTGGTCGATCCGTTCTTCCAGGGTTTCTATGTGCCCGTACAGCAGGGTCGCGTTGGTGCGCAGGCCGCGGCGGTGGGCCATGTGGTGGATATCCATCCAGCGGTGGCGGCCGATCTTGCCGCGGAACAGGAGCTTGCGCACGCGGTCGGAGAACACTTCGGCCCCGCCGCCCGGCATCGACTGCAGTCCGGCGTCGATCAACCGGTCGAATACTTCGTC
>CAYXKQ010000223.1:0-2941 GCA_964465715.1 uncultured Chloroflexota bacterium | reverse complement strand
GATCCGGGTCAATCCAGCAGGACGTTGTCGATCAATCGGACGCCGCCCAGCCGGACTGCCGCCGCCAGCATGCAGGGGCCGTGACCGGACCAGGCCTCGATCGAGTCCGGGTCGACCGCGGCGACGTAATCGACCGAATCGATCAGTGGTTCGGATTCGATGATCCCGCGGCAGTAAGCTGCCACTTCGCCAGCGGTGGCCCCCTGTCCTTTGAACCGATCGCGCGTGCTGGAAAGGGCCCGGTACAGGACCGTGGCGGCGGCGCGCTGGGCTGGTGAAAGATAGGCGTTGCGGCTGCTGAGGGCCAGGCCATCGCCTGCGCGCACGGTTGGTTCCACCACGATCTCGGTGGCGATGTCCAGATCGCGGACCAGGCGGCGTATCACGGCGACCTGCTGACCGTCCTTCTGGCCCAGATAGACCCGGTCTGGCAGGGACTGCCCGAGCAACTTGGCGACGATCGTCGCCACACCGTCAAAGTGTCCGGGGCGGGCCGCACCCTCGAGCGGAAGCGCCGGCCCTGCAACGCTCACCCTGCTGGCAAAGCCCTGCGGGTACATCTCCGCCGCCGATGGCGCATATGCAAAATCGACGCCTTCCTCCTCCAGCAGGGCCAGATCGCGACGCAGGGGCCGCGGATAGTCGGCCAGGTCCTCGCCGCGGCCGAATTGGGTGGGGTTCACAAATATCGACACCACCACGCTGGCGCAATCACCGCGCGCGCGTCTGACCAGCGCGAGGTGGCCGCCGTGCAGGGCGCCCATCGTGGGAACCAGTCCGAGCGGGCGTTTCACGGGCTCCAGGGCCGCCCGCAGGTCGCCGATCCCGGTCAGCTTTAGGATCGGTCCGCGCCGTCTATCGCATCCAGGACCTGCGGGTCGACGGCCAGAGTGTGTTCAGCCGACGGAAAACCGCCGCCGGCCACCTCGGACGCGTATTTGGCCAATGCGCCGGCGATCGCCTGGTTAAGGCTTGCGTACTGCTTGCTGTGACGCGGCAGACGCGGCCCCAGACCGAGGATGTCGGTAATGACCTGGATTTGGCCGTCGCAGCCCGGTCCGGCGCCAATGCCGATCGTGGGGATCGCAAGCCGGTCGGTGATCGCGGCGGCGACGTCGCCGGGGACAAGTTCCAGGACCACCGCAAACGCCCCGGCTTCCTGGACGGCAAGCGCGTCGGCGAGCAGCTGGCGAGCCTCGTCGGCCGTCCGTCCGCGGGCGCGGTAGCCTCCCAGGTGGTGCACCGACTGCGGTTGCAGTCCCAGGTGGGCCATGACCGGGATGCCGCATTCGGACAGGCGTCTAATGGAGCCGGCGACCTCGCGGCCGCCTTCGAGCTTGACCGCCTGGGCTCCGCCCTCCTGAATGAGGCGCGATGCGTTGCGCAGCGCGTCGGCGGTGTCGGTTTGGTAGGTCATGAACGGCATGTCGGCGATGATCAGCGGCCTGCGGGCGCCGCGAACTACCGCCTTGGTGTGGTGGACGATGTCGTCCAAGGTCACCGGTATGGTGGTCTCCAGCCCGAGAACGACCTCGCCCAGGGTGTCGCCCACCAGGATCACCGGAATCTGAGCTTCGTCCACCAACCGTGCGGTCGCATGATCGTACGCGGTCACGCAGGCTATTGGCTGCCGCGCGCGTTTCATGGCCGCGAGCTTGGTGACCCGAACCCTGTTTGTGATGGCGCTGTGCCTAACTGCTCGCCGACCAAGCCAAAAAAAGTTTAGCGACCGGTCCGCCACGCTCCTTCCCGCAGGCCCGGACGGGCCCGGGATTGCGCGGCGCGGCCCGCCGGGAGCGCACTAGTCGGCGAGACCGGCGCACCGATCAGGATTCTGGCGGCAGCTCCCTGGCCAGGGCGGCCGCAAAAGCCGGAGTGCCCAGATTTGTAATCTCCCACCGACCGTCGAGCAAATCCGGGTCCCGGAACCTCCGCGTCTGGCCGGTTCTGCCCACCGATCCGGCCAGGTCGAGCCGGGCCACGTCGATGGCGTGGCCCATTCCGTTCGCCTTCACCAGCGCTTCCTTGGCGGTCCAGAGGTCATAAAAGCGCCCGATTCTGCTCTCGGCGCCAATTGGCGTCAGCTGGCGCTGCTCAGCCTCGGTGAGCAGGGTCTCGATCAGCTGATCGATGGTTTTGCGGGCTCTGCGCACCTCGATATCGACCCCCAGCCGGCCGACGGGGGCAATGGCGATCATCCCGTGATCGCCGCTGTGGGACACGTTGAAGCTCACCTGGCCGGGCTGCCCCCCGATCAGCGCGAACGGTTTGCCGCGTTCTCCCTCGCCGAACCGCAGGGCGTGGTTCTGGCAACCAAGGCGCTGCACCAACAGGACCCGCAGGGCGGCCCGGCACAGGGTGAACTGGCGCCGCGGCAGGTCGACCAGGTACCGGCGGCGACGTAGCCTTTCGTTCTCATCGAGCCACTCCAGGGCCGCCTGCACCGATACCTCCCGGGGCCGAAGATCCACGTGGTAGACGGCAAGTTCGCCAAACCTGACGTGCGGCCGCCACCATGGCCCAGGAATCACATCCGGCCCGGCCGTCAATCTGCCGGCGCGACCTTCCGCCCCCGGCCGGTGCCGGCAAAGGCTGCGTGGCAACGCGTCCGGTACCGTTCCGCAATCGCGGTCCGGGGGGCTGGGTCAAAGGAATGCTGCAAGGGTTAGCCGCGCGCTTTCACCTGCACCGAAACCACATCCAGGCCGAAGTACTTACGGTGCTGGACCACCGAGGCATAGTGTCCCAACAGTCGCATTGAGACCTGGTCACCGACCGCATCGGTGTCCTCCTCGTCCAGGTGGGCCAGACGGTCCTCAAGATTTGAGTCTTCGAATGCGGCCACGAATTCGAGTTCGATTACCGCTCCCGCCGGGCGCACATTGAGCACCAGGTGCGGTTTGTCGCCGGTGGATTGCTCGTCCGGCATCAGGCTGTGCAG
>CAYXKQ010000222.1:1398-2955 GCA_964465715.1 uncultured Chloroflexota bacterium | reverse complement strand
AGCAGTTCCGGCGGCCGGACCAGGCATAAGCGCGGCCGCAATTGCCGGCGGATGACCCGGTAAGCGAAGGCCGACGCGACCGGCGGCTGACGGCGCGCAGCGACCCGGGAACCCGGATAACCGGCGAAGCGGTCGCCAAAACCGACTTGCGCGTCCGCGCGCTGGGTGAAATCGACGAACTGACCAGCTATCTGGGCGTGGCCCGGGCCCACAACCCGCACCCGGACCTGGAAAAAATTCTGGTGCGGTTGCAAGAGCTTTTGCTTGCGCTGGGTTGCGAAATCGCCGATCCCGACCGGCGTGGCGAAGTGTTTCTGACCTTCGCCGATTGCCGCGCCCTCACCGAGGCGGTCCGGGCCCACGAACGTGAGCTCCCGCGCCTGTTCAGGTTCATCGTTCCCGGACCGCCGTCGCCGGCGGCCGAGCTGCACTACGCGCGGACGATCGCCCGTCGGCTGGAGCGCACCCTGCAGACGCTGGCGGAGACCGAACCGGTGTCGGAGGCGGTCTTGGCGGCCGCCAACGAGCTGTCCGATCTGCTTTATGCACTGGCGCGTCGCGCGGCCCATGCCGGCGGCGAGGTGGATCACAAGTGGCGCCCGCGCGAACCGTTGTCGGGCGACGACCTGCAGTGAATCGTCCGCCGGGATCGTACTCGACCCTTGAAAGGCTCCTGTTGAGCCCCCTGCGTCGCTGCGCCAGCCCGGCCTTCGGGGCAATCGCCCGCGTGCTGCAACGGGTCGGTGTCAGCCCCAACGCGATTTCGCTAGCGCAGATTCCGCTGGGCGTGGTCATCGCCTGGCAACTGGGGCAGAACCCGACGCTGGCCCTGGCGCTATTCGTGCTGGCGCTGCTGCTGGACGGACTTGACGGTACGCTGGCCCGCCTGAGCGGGCGAGCGTCCGGGTACGGAGCGCTGGTGGACCAGGTGGCCGACCATGTCCGCGAGCTCACCGTAATGGCCGGTTTTGCGGCGGCCGGGCTGATCTCGGGCGGCGTCGCGACCATGTACGCCGCCGCTTATCCGTTGCTGAACGCACTGCTCTGGATCGGCGGTCGGCACGGTCGGTCGGCCCGGGTTTCGGCGAAGGTCTGGCTCACTTTCTATCCATTCTTCGCGCTCTGGGCCCTTACCGGCCTCAACTGGCTCGACTGGGCGGCGACGGCGACGGCGGTGCTGTTGCTGCTCTCCAGTGGCTGGCAGCTCTGGTTGTTGCGGACCGCCCGGCTCTAGCAGCTCCCTCCGATACTCTCCGGTCCGGCGAAAGTCGAAGCGATTTCCGCAGCATCATCCCGATCTTCAGGTCCGGCATGCCGGCCTGGCAGGGATGCCGCGTCGCAACCGACGGCAACTGCATTCCTCGATTCTGGGTTTCTGAATCTCGGGCATGATCCGGTGGCGTTCATCTGACATGTGACACCGGGAGGTTGTTGCGGCCCAAGCTCCGCGCCGCCTGGGTGGGAATGGGATCTGGCACTGTGCGTTCGGAATTCACCTTGGAGGGTTTGGGTGTCAGTCACTAACTAACTACAATTTGCCTGGATTACCAACCGCCC
>CAYXKQ010000222.1:0-1388 GCA_964465715.1 uncultured Chloroflexota bacterium | reverse complement strand
CCACCCTTGGGAACCCGAAAGGGGAAATCCAAGTTGGCCATTGACCAAAAAGAAAAGTACGGCGAATTAGTAATCCGGGGCAAGTACCAGAGGTTGTACGCTCACCTGAGCGGCCTGCGTATCTCCGAGTGGCGGACTTCCTTTAGCGAAGTGGAGGCGGTCATAGGATTTGAGTTGCCTCCGTCCGCAAGGCTGCACCGCCCTTGGTGGGGAAATCAAACGGGCGCAAGTGGTCACAGTCAAGCGCTGGCCTGGGCCGTTGCCGGATGGGAGACAGCCGAAGTCGACATGGATGCCGGTACGTTGCTGTTTAGGCGGACGGGCTCCAAACCTGCGCCCAGGCTTCCGCTCTCCGAAGCTTGGCCCGTCCACCCCACGGCGGAATGGCCGGAGGACCTGAGCCTGCGACGAGAGGATCTCTACGGGGATCGGATATAGCCCCGCCGTGTTCATCGATACAAATGTTCTGGTCAATGCGCGCATCTCCGGCGCCCCGGACCACGAGTTGGCCAGGGCGAGCCTTGAGCGCGCTTTTCTGGGTGCCGAACCGCTGAGAATCAGCCGTCAGGTGATTCGCGAGTACCTGGCTGTGGTTACTCGTCCGCAGTCGTGGCCAGTGGCTATGGCTCGCGAAGATGCCCTTGGAGACGTGGGGAGGCTCGTTGGCAACTTCGAGGTGCTTGAGGATGGCCCGGCGGTTACCAGTATCCTGATGTCTCTTTGCCGCGAAATTTCCGTGGGCGGCCGGCAGATCCACGACGCCAACATAGTCGCCACCATGTTGACGTACGGGGAGCGCAGGCTGCTCACGCTTGACGTTTCGGACTTTCGGCGATTCGGAAATCACATCGAATTGGTTGACGGTTGAGCAGATCTGCGGTGCGCGGATTTGGTGCATTCGACCGTGCTGAGTGTTGGGCCGGTCGGCCAGGTGGTGGCGCACCCTGGGCCCAGCCGGATTCTTGTCCCGGGGCAATGGTCAACGCGCGGACATTCATGCGTTTACCGGCTATTGAAGGCTGCGCTCAACCAGCCGGTGGACGCCCGCACTGGCTGCCCGGAGCCGTTTTCGGACAGCCTTGCGAACGGGGAATCACAATGATGCGGGGCCGTCGAATGATCCTCGATGAAGGGATTAGAGCATCGTCACTTTGATGAGCGCAAGAAGGCTTTGATTTGTCTAGTGCCGCCGACGCCAATTGATCGGCAAGCCGGAAATATTGCTTCTTGCCGGTACCCGATCCAAGGGCTTCCAATAACCGGGGTCGCTCAAAAGTCGACGACCACGCCATCCCTGCCCCACCACAGCTGCCCGCTGAAATTGGCGGCCACATCGGCTATCGCCCGCGCGGTCTCGCCGGGCCCGTCCATGGACGTGGACTGGTGGT
>CAYXKQ010000221.1:0-2967 GCA_964465715.1 uncultured Chloroflexota bacterium | reverse complement strand
GATTTGCCGACCTGGGCCCATCTGCTGAACGCGGCCGGGTACGAAACCGTGCTTTCCGGCAAGATGCACTTTCAGGGCCCCGACCAGCTGCACGGGTTCGGGCGGCGCCTTCTGTCCGACGTGCACGGGAATGCCAGCCCCGAGCTGGCGGCGAATTGGACCGAGTGGCGTCCCGAGACCGCCGCCGCCGGCATGGCCATGTTTCACGAAGCCGGACCCGGCGAGCATCCATTTACGGCGTACGACGAGGTGGCCACCGCGAAGGCCGGCGCTTACATCCGCTCGCAGCAGCACGCCGACCGACCGTGGGCGCTGCTGGTGGGGCTCATCACCCCGCATTACCCGTTTGTGGTCAGGCGCAAATTCTGGGATCTGTACTTTCCCGAACACGCCGATCTGCCCGACGTTCCGGCCCACATGCGAGACCTTCATCCGCACAAGCGGCGGCTGGCCGAATGGTTCTCGTTCGCCAACGTCCCCGACGATCTGGTGGCCCGGGCGCGGGCCGGTTACTACGGGTTGATCACCTACACGGACGCATGTCTGGGTGCGCTGTTGGATGCGGTCGATGAAACCGGCCAGGCCGAAGAGACGGTCGTTGTCTACACGTCGGACCACGGCGAGGGAGCCGGCGAGCACGGCATGTGGAACAAGCACACGTTCTACGAAAACTCGGTCGGCGTCCCGCTGCTCATCCGCTGGCCCGCCCGGATACCGCCCGGGACGCGCGTTAACCAGCCGGTTTCACTGGTTGACCTGACGCAAACGATCCTCGCGGCGGCCGGCGCCGGGGCGCCTGAATACTGGGCCGGCCAGAGCCTGCTGCCGCTGGCCTCCGGCCAGGCCGAAGCCGGCGACGGGATGGTGATTGCCGATTTCCTGGCCGATGGCGGCTGGTCGGCCTGCCGCATGGTGAGGGAGGGAAACCTCAAATACAACTACTACCACGGGGAACCCGAGGAGCTTTTTGACCTCGCAAGCGATCCGGCTGAATTGACCGACCTGAGCTCGAACCCGCGCTACGTGCGCGCGCTGGAACACCTGCGGGACAGGGCCATGGAGGGCTACGATCCCGGGGAAGTTACCGCTCGGGTGCTGCTCTCACAAGAAAAGCGCAGGCTGATTCGCGCCGGTAACGCGTTCGAACCCAGCGGCCCCTGGGCTGCGGGGAGGCCGTAGCCAGGTCGCGCGAGCCGTTCGGACTGGAACGGCGGATTCGCCGCAACACCGATCCGGGTCCGGATGCGCCTATTCCCATAGCTTGACCCGCTCCTGTCCGGGCAGCGGGTTTCTGCTGGTGTCCGGAGGCGATTGAGACTGCCGGGCAGCCATTCTTCACAGTCGCCGGTCGGCGGCTGGGCGCGATTTCGGTGTCCCGGAAAAGCGTCGCCGTACTCGGCGGGGTGCGACTTCCGACTTATGGGCGCCGCATTTCCAGCGCCGGGCCCTGGGATGTTGGCCGCCCCGTTAGCCCGACTTTGGCTGGTTACAGCTTGGCCGGTATCCCGCCATCCACGTTGACGATCTCGCCGGTGATGAACTTCGCATCATCGCTCACCAGGAACAGTGCCGTTTCGGCAATATCCTGGGGATAACCCTTGGTTTCCAGAATCTGCACGAAGTCGAATATCGCCCCGAGCCGGTGGTTTCCGTCGCCGGTGTTGGTGGCGGGCGTGATGATCTGGCCGGGTCTAATCCCGTTCACGCGGATATTGTGCTGCCCGCCCGCGCTGGCCGCATACCGGGTGAATGCGTCGACTCCAGCCTTTGCCGCATAGTAGGAGGCCGACGGACCAAATCCGATAAGGTCGAACATCTTCTTGCTGAAGCCGCGCTGCGCCGCGACCGACGACACGTTGACGATCCGTCCCCCGCCACCGTCGATCATGTGCGGCCACACCGCACGGCTCATGTAGAACGTTCCCGAAAGGTTGACTGCAAGGACACGGTTCCAAACGTCGTCCTCCTCGTCCGGGAAGTTGCCGGGACCCCCGCCTCCGGCGTTGTTGACCAGAACGTCAACGCCTCCGTGCGCGTCGACGACTGACTGAACGGCGGCGTCCACCTGCTGGCGGTCGGAGACGTCACAGGGGATGAACTTCGCCTCCCCGCCGCTGTCTCTTACCGCCGCTTCAACGGCGCGTCCCTCGTTCTCCCGGCGCGCGAAGATGGCCACCTTGGCGCCCTCGCGGGCGAATGCGTGAACCGTGGCCTCCCCGATTCCGCTGTTTCCACCGGTGACGATTGCTATTTGATCAGTGAGCTTTCCAGGCATGACCGCGTTTTCCTCAGAGGTCCTGTCGATTAAACCTGCGCCGGAGCGCCGAGGGAGTGGCGCGAGAGCGCGATTCCCGCCCCTCGGTTGCTGCCCGTAGCTTGCGCAGATCGGGACTGGGCGAGGGTTAGATTTCCACTTCCAGAATACGGCACGCCGGTCGCGTACCGGATTTGAGCTGGTCGAATTAAGCGGCCCGATCCCGCGAAATTGGCGTCATCGGGCCGACCAGAAGAAGCCGGAATTTTTTCACCAAGCAGCGGCCGATCGAGACCGGATCTGCGGCTTCGTACCGGCGTGACCAGTAACTGGGTCCGGGATTGGAATTAGACCGGGTTTGCCCTGGGGAAGGAAAGTCCGAATGGATGGCGCGTCGCTGGATCACGCTTCCTGCATGATCCCGATGAACCGGCCTTCCGGGTCGCCGAGTATCGAAAACTCCCCGATCTCCGGGACGGAAGCGATTTCCCCGACGTAGCTGGCGCCAAGCTCGCCCGCCCGCTTGAGCGTTGCCGCAATGTCCTCCACCTGGACGTAGATCGTCAGGAACCGGTGCTCCGGATCCTCGGCCTCGTAAATGCCGCCGCCTATTCCGCCCTCCCCGCCGGACAGCACCACCGGGTAGTTCATCGGGGTGTCGGTGTCAATCTGCCAGCCAAACAATGCGGTGTAGAAAGCGTGCAGTTCGGTCG
>CAYXKQ010000220.1:2709-2981 GCA_964465715.1 uncultured Chloroflexota bacterium | reverse complement strand
GGGATTTGGACGCCGAATCCGGGCAGTTCCGTATGTATGCGCGCAAGGCCATCTGACGTGCGTAACCGGACCACCGCTCGTCGGCCGCTACAGCAAGTAGAAGTTCTTCCAATTGCGCCAGGCGCGGCTTTTCGGAAATCAGACTGAGTACGAATTCGGCGACCCGGGCACCGGCCAGGTCCGGATGCTCATCAGCTAGCAGAGTAGCGATATGCGGTTGCATGTCAGATGAAACCAGTGGCAGGAATGCGGTGCGTCCGCTCCAGGTCGAG
>CAYXKQ010000220.1:0-2699 GCA_964465715.1 uncultured Chloroflexota bacterium | reverse complement strand
AATTCGTCCCCGGTATCAGAAATCTCGTTCCGACTGATCCGCAGCAGCAGCCCATTCAAGCGCTGGGATTTGGACGCCGAATCCGGGCAGTTCCGTATGTATGCGCGCAAGGCCATCTGTTTCGCATACTCGGACCACCGCTCATCGGCCGCTACGGCTAACAGGAGTTCATCCAATTTCGCCAGACGCGGATTTTCGGAGATCAGGCTGAGTACGAATTCGATGATCTGGAAATCGGCCGGATCCGGACGCTGTTCAGACAGCAGCGCGGCGATATGGGCTTGCATCTCCGGTGAAACCAGTGGCAGGAATGCGGTGCGTCCGCTCCAGGTCGAGTAGAGGCTGGCAAAGTCCCGGCGAAGAAAATCTAGCAGCGCCCTTTTTTCGCCGGGCGAGTATTCGGCGATGTCGCCATACTGGCTCACCCCGGCCGGATCCAATTCGATCAAATTCGCCCGGGCCGGCCGACAGAGGGTTGCAATCCAGGCCGATAACCCTCGCAAGCTGCTGATCACGCCGCCGTCGATTCCTGTGATCAGCGCCAGAACCCTTTTGACTGGGTGGCCTTCGTCAACCAGACGAGCAAAGTAACAGCCGCCGAGGAATTCGGCGATGTGCCGGTGGACCGGCTCAAACTCGCCTTCACCGACTGCTTGAAAAATCCTAGTGGCGAGTGCCGACTCCAGTACCTCGGCCGGCTTGATCGTGCAATCCTGCAGCGGAACGTACCCCGCGGTCGGATCATGCGAATTAATCGACATACCCGCATTTCCGGTAGTGAGCAATACGGCGCAGAGATAGCCAGCGGCGTCGAGTAGCTGCTCAATTGCCGGCCTTCTGGAAGCGATCTCGTGCTCTTGATTCCATTCAGCGGCGAGTAAGCGGCAGGCCTGATCGAACAGATCCACGCGGCCGTTCGGCCACATGCCGTTGGCATCGACCGTCTTGACGAGCAAATCCAGGCTCTGGGGGTTGGCCAGGAGTCCTTGTAATTGCCGAGAGCGGGCTTCGGATATGAATCTATTGGGTTCGTCCACCCCGCGCAGCTCAAGGATCGCTTCCGATTCTTCATCGGTAAGTGGATCGAGACTCAAAACCACCAGTTCAGAGTCAGGCGACACCCTGGCGAGATGGGTCCTATCGCTCTTGCTTATCCAACTCGAATGCCGGCACGAAATCCGGAACCGAGGATTGCCCAGCCGCTCCAATCGGTAACGAATCTGGTCCAGCCGATTGCGCGGATCGCCGGAGCCTGCGCGCACTTCGTCGAGCCCATCGATGAACAGGGTTTTCTGATGGAGATCAGCGCGGTTTTGGAGATCGATGGTCAGAAAGTCACGGGCCGTGAAGAATTCCCCGGCTCCGTCAAGGGCCTTTACTTCGGATCGAAACGCGGTGGTTTTGCCCATCCCCGGATCGCCCAGCAGCACGATTGCCGGCGAATCTCGAAAGGAGCAAAAACCCCGAGATTGAGCGGAAGTGAATTCACCGTTCGAATCCTGGTGAATTCGGGTGCACTTCCTGGGAATTACCGGAGTCATCGTCCTTCGAACCAGAAATCGACGGGTTCCCAAAGGAACTTTTCCAATGAGATTCCACCGGCACCGACAAGCAGAGTATTGGCCGGGGCAAATCTAGCGGCAAAAGACTCCAGGTGGCGAGTGTTTTTCCTGCCGCCGGGGACTCCGACCTCGATTCCAACCAGCTCGGGTCCGCGCCGCAAAACGAAATCGACCTCTGAATTTCGATACCGCCAGTAGAAGATCTTAGTGCGCAAGGATGCCGTATTGATCAGATGGGCGCCGACTGCGCTTTCAACGATTCGGCCCCAGAAAGTTCGGTCGGCTCGGGCCTGCTCAAACGAATATCCCGAGCCAGCAGTCATCAAAGCGGAATTCAGCGCGACAAGCTTCGGACTTGTGCTCCTGCGCCGGAAGGTGGACCCGCTGAACCCCTGCAGGCCGGCAAACAGGCCCACGCTCTCCAGCAATTGAAGATAGTTGGCCAGCGTAGTCGTATTGCCGGCATCCAGCAATTGCCCCAGCATCTTGTTATATGAAAGGATCTGGCCGGAGTATTCGGCGCACAGCCCCGTGAGATTTCGCATCAAAGCAGGTTTCCGGATGTCGGTCATGGCCAACACGTCGCGGTCGACCGTTGGATTCAGGACCGCCTCGAGCACGTACTGGGCCCAATGAGATTCGAAGTCGACGCCTCCCGGCCGGTCCGCAAGGCCAGCGAACGCCCCGGGAAAGCCGCCGAAGTACAAATACTGATCCAGGTCCAAGCCGAAGGCCTCGTTCATCTCCCGGTATGACCAATGCTGAACCCGAATCAATCCGAAACGGCCAACGAGACTCTCCTGCAACCCCTTTTGAATATGCATGGGAGCAGACCCGAGCAACACGACCCGCAGTCGTGTTCCGGCCCTGCGATCCGCGTCCCAGAGACCTTTCACGGTCGACGACCAGTTATGGATCAGTTGAATCTCATCAAGGGCCAGTACAAATTCGCCGCGTCGATCGGCTTCACCTCTGGCTTGATTCCAAGCATCCACCAACCACCGCGTGTTGGCGGCACGTGGGCGGTTCACAACATCAATATCGGTGGGGGCACCAGCCGCGAAAGCGGGGCCATCGATTGCCGTTGGATCGTCGAATGCTAAGTATCTATGGGCCACGTCCAATTGGCTCAACGCT
>CAYXKQ010000219.1:0-2997 GCA_964465715.1 uncultured Chloroflexota bacterium | reverse complement strand
CACGAACCGGGATCGGCTGGGAATACGATCCTTTCGTGATTCCGGATGAACTCCGCGACGCGTGGGACGCCCGGGCCAGAGGCGCGGCGCTGGAGGCGGAATGGCAGCAACGCTTCGACGCCTACGCCGAGCAATGGCCGGACCTTGCGCAGGAGTTCCAGCGCCGGGTCCGGGGCGGTCTCCCCGGCAACTGGAGCGAACTCGCCGACGCCGCGATCCGGGAAATTGCCGCTGAAGCCAAGGACATGGCCACGCGCAAGGCATCGCTGCGGGCGCTTGAGGCTTTCGCGCCGCACCTGCCCGAAATGATCGGCGGGTCGGCGGATCTGACCGGCTCAAACAACACGCTGCACCGCGGCTCGACCGTCTTCGACGCGGAAAATGCGGCTGGCAACTACATCTATTTCGGCGTTCGCGAATTCGCCATGGCCGCCGTTCTGAACGGTCTGGCGCTGCACGGCGGCTTCATCCCCTACGGCGGCACCTTCCTGGTGTTCTCGGATTACGCCCGCAACGCGCTGCGAATGGCGGCACTGATGCGGATCAGGAGCATCCTGGTCTTCACCCACGACTCCATCGGCCTGGGCGAGGACGGGCCCACCCATCAGCCCATCGAGCACCTGAGCAGCCTGCGCGCGATGCCCAACATGGCGGTGTGGCGGCCCTGCGATGCGGTGGAAACCGCCGTCGCCTGGCGCTCGGCGGTGGAGCGCCTCGACGGCCCCACCAGCCTGATCCTGACACGCCAGGGGCTCCCCCACGTGGCCCGGACCGATGACCAGATCGACCTGATCGGCAGAGGGGGCTACATCCTGCTCGACAGCGATGGCGACCCCGAAATCATCCTCATGGCGACCGGGTCCGAGGTGGGCCCGGTACTTGAGGCTGCGCGGAACCTCATGTCCGAAGGCGTGCGGGTGCGGGTCGTCTCGATTCCCTGCACGGAAGTATTCGACGCCCAGCCGCAGGAATACCGGTCCCATGTGCTGCCGGCCAACGGCGCCGCCCGCCTGGCGGTGGAAGCCGGCGCCAGGGATTGCTGGTGGCGATACGTCGGCGGCCGCGGCGACGTGCTCGGCATGAAAAGCTTCGGCCAGTCGGCGCCCGGCAAGGCCCTGATGGAACACTACGGCTTCACGGCGGAAGCCGTGGCCGTGGCCGCGCGCCGCGTGCTGAACGGCTAGCGGCCCATGGTTGAAGTCCCGCGTCATGCCGAGACCGGCACTTCGGGTTGACGCCATTATTCCCGACACTTCCTCCAAGGAGAAACAGATGCCTGTGAGACTTGCGATCAACGGATACGGCCGTATCGGCAGAATGGTGCTGAGGGCGCTGTACGAATCGGGCAAGCGCGACGAGATGCAGATCGTCGCGGTCAACGATCTCGGCGACGCCGGGACCAACGCCCACCTGAAGCGCTACGACTCCGCCCACGGCCGCTTCCCGTTCGAAGTGCTGGTCGGCGACGCGGAGTTGATCGTGAACGGTGACCGCGTCAGGGTGCTCGCCGAGCGTGATCCGGCCAACCTGCCGTGGGGGGAATTGGGCGTGGACATCGTCCTGGAATGCACGGGCCTGTTCCGGACGAAGGACAAGGCATCGGCCCACCTGCGGGCCGGCGCGAAAAAGGTTGTCGTCTCCGCACCAGCGGGCACCGACACGGATGCGACCATCGTCTACGGCGTCAATCACCACATCCTGAACGCCTCGCACCGGATCATTTCCAATGCCTCCTGCACCACGAACTGCCTTTCGCCGGTGGCCAAGGTCCTGCACGAGGCCGTGGGGATCGAGCAGGGACTGATGACGACCATTCACGCCTTCACCAACGATCAGGTCCTGTCGGACGTGTTTCACAAGGACCTGCGTCGCGCACGCTCGGCCACGCAGTCCATGATCCCTACCAAGACCGGCGCCGCCGCCGCGGTAGGATTGGTACTGCCGGAACTGGACGGCCGGCTGGACGGGTTCGCGATCCGCGTTCCCACGATCAACGTCTCTGTGGTGGACCTCTCGTTCATCAGCACCCGGGAAACCACGGTAGAGGAGGTCAAAGGCCCAGAACAGGCGGCCAGCGAGGGCCATCTCAACGGTGTGCTGGCCTATACCGAAGAACCCCTGGTCTCGATCGATTTCAATCATCATCCCGCGTCGTCCATTTTCGACGCCGGATTGACCAAGGTGTCGGGCAATCTCGTGAAGATCTGCACGTGGTACGACAACGAGTGGGGCTTTTCCAACCGCATGCTGGATACCACGCTGGCGTTCGCCAGAGTCGGTTGAGCGGCGTGCGGCCGATGGCGTCTGCCGGGGAACAGCGGCTGTAGTCCGCCTGGCCTCGCGGCGTCCGGTTGTCGAAAACGTCTTTTGCCGATGCACGTACTGCGCATGGTGGACCTCCCGCTGGCGGGCCGGCGGGTGCTGATCCGCGAGGACCTCAACGTTCCGGTCAGGGACGGCGCCGTAGCGAGCGACGCACGCCTGTCGGCCGCGCTGCCGACCATCGAATTCGCCCTGCAGCAGGGTGCGTGCGTCATTCTCATGTCCCACCTGGGCAGGCCGGAGGAAGGGCGCTTCGCCGAAGAATTTTCCCTGCGCCCGGTGGCCGATCGCCTTGGCGAACTGCTGGGCCGCCCGGTTCCACTGGTCGATTCCTGGGGGGAGAACGAGGGGGACGAAACCGGAAAGGGCCTGCACGCCGTACCGGGGCAGGCGGTGCTCCTCGAAAACATCCGGTTCCAGCCCGGCGAGAAAGCGGACGACCCCGAACTCGCGGCTCGCCTGGCGGGCCTGTGCGACCTCTTCGTGATGGATGCTTTCGGATCGGCGCATCGCGCCCACGCCAGCACCCACGGCGTGGCGCGTCTGGCTCCGGTCGCCTGCGCCGGGCCGTTGCTGGTCCGGGAACTGGAGGCGCTTGCTGCGGCGCTGGAGCACCCGCGGCCTCCGACGGCCGCCATCGTCGGCGGTTCCAAGGTCTCGACCAAGCTGGGAGTC
>CAYXKQ010000218.1:0-3045 GCA_964465715.1 uncultured Chloroflexota bacterium | reverse complement strand
GTTCGACTACGTATTGGTGGAGACTACCGGGCTCGCCGATCCCGGTCCGGTCGCGCAAACGTTTTTCATGGACGATGAAATCCGGGCGGAATTTTCACTGGACGGAATCGTCACGCTCGTCGACGCGGCCCACGTCGAACAGCAGATCGGCCGAAGCGACGAGAGTTCGGAGCAGATTGCGTTCGCGGACGTGCTCGTATTGAACAAGACGGACCTGGTTGACGGCGCAGCGCTGGACGGGGTCGAGGCCCGGCTCCGCGACATGAACCGGATGGCCCGGGTGATCCGCAGCGAGCAGGCGGACGTCGCCATCGATACGGTGCTCAATCTCGGCGCCTTCGACCTGGACCAGGTGCTCGAGCGCCGTCCCACTTTCCTCGAGCCGGAATACCCGTTCGAATGGACCGGCGTCTATTCGCTCGATGCCGGCCGCTACGAACTCAGCCTCGCCGAAGGACCCGATCCGGAGATGTCGCTGGTCGTCGTGCCCGGACAGGGCGGTGACGAGGCCACCCTGGAGGAGGGCGCCGAGTGGTGCGTGCGCCGCTACGCCGAATCGCCCGATCCCGTTCACCCGGGCGAAAAGATTCCGGCAGGGAAACACGTGAGCCTGCAACTTGACACCCCCGGGCGCAAGTCGTTCGGTCTGGAAGTGGATTCGCCGACCAGGGTCGGTCTCTATGCCCAGCACCTGGCCGAGGAGTTCGATCTCCAATTGCTTGAGGCAGACAATTCGGCAGCCGTGCCGGCCGAGGTCGAGCGGACCTGGGTCGCCCAGCATGAGCACGACGACGAGGTTGGTTCATTCGCAATCGAGGTTGACGGCGACTGCGATCCCCAAAAACTCAACGCCTGGATTGGCAAACTGCTCCGCGAAAGCGGTGTGGACATATTCCGGATGAAAGGCTTCATCAGCATTGCGGATGAGCCAAACCGCTTCGTTTTCCAGGGGGTCCACATGCTGTTCGACGGACAACCGGACCGCCCGTGGGGAGACGATCCCCGCCGCAATCAGCTCGTGTTCATCGGCCGCAACCTTGACGAGCAAGGCATGCGGCAGGGATTCGAGGCCTGTTTAGTTTGAGCGTCGACCGCCCGCGGGGCGTTCTTCGCCCGGGCTGGTCAGCCGCAGTCGGCGAATACGCCATCGCCGGAGGATGGACCGGGCGAGGTGAATTACTCGTGGTCGGTGACGCCGCCGGCGGGGTTTACGCTTTCGACGGCAGGTCCGGCGCGACCGTCTGGGCGCAGCACGGAGCCCATGAAGGCGGGTTACTCGCAATTGCGATGCACCCAAAACGTCCCGCGTTCGCCTCCGCCGGCCAGGACGGTCAGGTCAAAGTCTGGAATACCACCGATGGCCAGGTCGACCGGGTAATCGAAGTAGGGCGCGATTGGGTCGACAACGTGGCCTGGTCGCCGGACGGTCAATTGCTGGCCGCCTCCTGTTCCCGGCAGGTAAGCGTGCATCGCGGGGATGGGACCAGGACCTGGTTGTCCGACGACCACCCCAGCACCGTCAGCGCAATCGCGTGGTCGGGGGCCAAGGAGCTGGCGACGACCTGTTACGGCCGGGTGGCTTTTTTTGACACGTCGGCTGGCAAGCTCCGCCAGAAGCTGGAGTGGACGGGCTCCCTGGTGTCGATGGCACTGAGCCCGGACGGTGATATCGTCGCCTGCGGCAGCCAGGACAACACGGTGCATTTTTGGCGTCGGTCCACCGGGGAAGACTCGATGATGTCGGGATATCCGGGCAAACCGTCGGCCCTGGCTTTCGACAGCAGCGGCACCGTCCTGGCCACTGGAGGCGGCCCGGCGATAACCGTTTGGAGCTTTCAGGGCAGCGGGCCCGAAGGAACCCGACCCGGGGTGCTGGAACTTCATGTGGAATCGATTACGACGCTCGCGTTCGCCCATCGCGGCATGCGACTGGCCTCGGGCGGTCGGGATGGCGGCGTCGTAGTCTGGTCGCTGCAGCGCAACGGGCATGGCGAACCGATTGGGGCCGCCCCCTTATCGGATGTGGTCGGCGCCCTGTACTGGCGACCGGATGGGCGCGCCCTCGCCGCGCTCGACGCCCAGGGTGGGGCGACCGTGTGGCGTGCCGGTGGCAGGTGAATCCCCATCACGTCTGAGTCTTTTGAACGTATGGCAGGGGCCGATGCAAGCACCGACCGGTTCCCGACCAGCATCCAATGGACGAGGTTGTATGAAATTGCAAGGTCAACGCACGCAGCCGTTGCACTGAGAACTTGGTCCGCCGCCGCCGATCGCTAAATCGGCCGGATCGGGTTTTGAATCGGCTTATGATTCGGCCAGAGGCAAGCGCGGTTCAAGTCGTACCGGGTGGCTGCCCTGGATCAGATCCTGGGCGACAATCCGGTCGGTCGATCCGGCAACGGGCCTGAACCAACACCCAGAGAGAGTTGCAGAAAACCATGCGCGCCGACTGCGAAGCCTACGTTTCCACCGCCGCCGATCTGCCCGACCTCCTGGCCATGGAGGACCGCGCCGGAATCGAAAAGGTGGTGCTGATCGCGAGCGTCGAGTACCGGCCCAACAACCGGGCCGTGGCCGAATGCGGCCGGCTGTCGGACCGGATCATTCCCTGCGCCTGCGTGAATCCACGGCTGGGCAGCGAGGCCACGACCGAACTGGAGCGCTGCCTCGGCGAGGACGGCATGGGCGGACTCAAACTCATGTCGGCCAACCACGGTTACGTCATTTCTTCAGAAGTCGCCGACGACTGCGTTGAGATCGCCCGCAGCCACGGCGTGCCGGTAACCGTTCACTCGCAGGGCACGCCCTCGCACCCGCTCGAAATCGGCGTCCTGGCGCGGCGGTTTCCCGACGTCCCGTTCATCATGGACCACATGGGGCACCGCTATTGGCGCGGACAGGCGATCGAAGCCGCCCGGATGGCCGAAAACCTCTTTCTCGGCACCTGCATCGCCGCATTCGAACCGGCGGCGATAAGCGCCGCGATCTCCGCGGTCGGACCCGAACGGGTGGTTTTCGGCTCCAACGCCCCGACCGCGCACCCCG
>CAYXKQ010000217.1:0-3062 GCA_964465715.1 uncultured Chloroflexota bacterium | reverse complement strand
ATTGCCGGGACCTGGACTGGTGCTGATCACGATTCAATGTTGGACTAATGCGAGGCAAACGTTGAATTCTCAAGCCCCTTTTTCGGCTCCCTCCGGCCGCGGCGCCGCGGGAATGCCGAGCCGGGGTCCGGGTTCCAGCCTTATTGCCGAAACTTGCCCCGGAGCCGGAAAGTTCAAGGTAGCCGTCAATTGACCCCGATGCGGCCGCGTCCCGGCATCTTCGCCGAACTGGAAGCTCGCGGCCTGGTGCATTCCAAGACCCACGAGGACCTGGGCGCGATCCTGGACCGCGAGCAGATGACCCTCTACTGCGGGTTCGACCCCACCGCCCCTTCGCTGCAGGTCGGCAACCTGGTACCGCTCCTGACGCTGGCCCGCTTCCAGAGGTATCACCACCGTCCGATCGTGGTTCTCGGCGGAGGCACCGGCATGATTGGCGACCCTTCGGGCAAGAGCGCTGAACGCAACCTGCTGGACCAGCGGACCCTGGCCGGTAACGCGGCCGCCCAGCGGCGCCAGTTCGAGGCCATCCTGGATTTCGATGATCGGACCGCTCCGGCCCTGATGGTTGACAACCTCGACTGGCTCGCTCCCCTGGATCTGATCGGGTTCCTGCGAGATGTCGGCAAGCACTTCCCGGTATCGGTCATGCTTTCGCGGGAGTCGGTGAACCGGCGGATCGGCAGCGAGGCCGGGATTTCGTTTACCGAATTCAGCTACCAGGTAATCCAGGCCTACGATTTCCTGCACCTGTACCGCGAATACGACTGTCGATTACAGATAGGCGGGTCCGACCAGCTCGGCAACATCGTCGCCGGAACCGACTTGATTCGCCGCTCGCTCGGTCCCGGTGACCGGGCCTTCGGACTGGTATTCCCATTGCTGCAGACCCGGAGCGGCCAGAAGATGGGCAAGACCGCCGCCGGCACGATATGGCTGGACGCCCGGCGCACCGCGGTTCTGGACTTCTACCAGTACTGGTACAACTTCGCCGACGAGGACGTCCTGGCGGCGCTCAAGGTGTTTACGTTCTGTGACCACGCCGAGATCGCCGCTGCCGACGCCCAGTTGCGAACCGACCCGGCCGCGCGCCGGGCGCAGCGCCTGCTGGCCGATTCAGTGACCACGATCGTGCACGGGGACGAGGCGGCCGGGTCGGCCCGCGCCGAACAGGCAGCCATGTTCGGACGCGGCGCCGGACACCAGGTCGACTCCACACCGCACATGCTCGTCTCATCGACCGATCTTGAAGGCGGGATCGACCTGCGCCGGCTGCTGGTCGAGTGCGGCCTTGCCCCTTCGCGCTCGCAGGCGCGCCGGCTGATCGCTCAGGGGGCGATCAGGGTCAACGGCCAAAAACGCGGCACCGAGCCGCTGGGACCCTCCGACCTTGACGGCGAGGGCCTGATCCTCCTGTCCGCCGGTCCCCGCAACCGGCGGCTGATCGGACTGCGCGACCCGGACGAGGCTTAAAGCGAGGCTGGAAGGACCCTTCGGCCGGTGCGGGCGGACCGTTCGACCGCCTCCACGAATTGCATGTACTCCAGGCCCAGCTCCCAATTGGGTTGCCCGTCGGTCCCGGAGCGCACGGCGGCGATGAAATCGGCCTCGACCTGCCAACCTGCGCTCGGGTCGGGTTGGAATTGCTCTTCCGACCAATCGGGTGCGCGGCGCAGGGTAAGCGAACCGCCCTCGCTGGCCGGCGGACCGGCCGTCCAGTGTAGGCTCGCCTCGGTCCCGTAAGCCGAGATCGCAGTCTCGCCGGCGCCGCCGGCATTGCTGGAGAAGGTCAGGCTGGCCAATCCCCCGTTCTCCAGGCCGGCGGTGACGAATACCGCATCCGGGCGTTCGACGGCGGCCGATAAATCTCCGTCGGGCCGTTCGCCGATGAAAGTAGCGTCACCGGCCAGGACCCATTCGGCGCGCAGCCCGAACCAGGTCAGCAACACCTCGTAGAGGATTCCCAGGGTCAGGGTGTTGGCGCCGGACAGGCTCTCGCGCTGGCGCCAGTGCAACGGCGTCTGCGGATCCAGATAGGAGGGATTAAAGTCCCGGACCACCAGATGCCTGATCTGGCCAAGGGCCCCTGATTCAACTATCTGTTTCACCCGCGGCCCGAATCGCATTCCGTGCGGCGGCGGGCACACCATGGTGGTCAGACCTGACCCCTCCTTGGCCGCCAGCATGCGGCGGGCGTCGGCCGCGTCCATCGCCAGGCGAGCCTGGCAGAAAACGTGCTTGCCGGCTCTGAGCGCCTGTTCGGAAATCTCGGAGTGAAGGTACGGCCAGGTCCCGATGAAGACCGCATCGACCCGCTCGTCGGCAAGCAAGTCGCGCCAGTCCGAATACACGTTCTGGACTCCGAAGTCGGCGGCGAATTTCTCGCCCGAGGCCCTGGTGCGATTGGCAACCGCCACGAAATCGACCCCTTCGATGGCGGCCAGCCCGGGGGCGTGCCGCAGCCTGGCGATACCGCCGGCGCCGATGAAGCCGATGCCCAGCCCCTGGCTCATACGTCCAGCTCGGCGACGTTTGGGTAGAGCTTGTCGCCGGCCGAACGCAGCGGTTCGATGCCGGCGGCGGCCTCATAGAGCTTGAGAACCGCGGCGTAGTGTTCGCGCGGGTATTGGACCTGGGCCTGCCGCATCATCGCCTGGGCCGCCCCGTTCACCGAGATCGGAACATCAAGGTCGGAGGCGTGCTTGAGGGCCAGGCGGGAATCCTTGGCGCTCAACGTCGTCGTAAATCCTGGCCTGAAATCACGTTCGGTCAGGGTGTTGGGCCACCACACGTGGTGCATCCCGCGGGCCGGAGTCATGTAGAAGGCCTCCAGCATCGTTTCTAGCTTCAAACCGCTCTTGGCACCGAGCGTGAGCGACTCGGAGGTCGCGCATAGGATCGTGCAGTTGAGCATGTTGTTGACCAGCTTCAGGGCCGAACCGGTCCCGACCCCGCCGGTCTGCAACTGAACCTCCGAGATCGCCCCGATCAGGTGCTGGGCGCGTTCGTATACGCCGGGATTGGCCCCGACCGGCATTCCCAGGGTGCCGGTGCGGGCCTGT
>CAYXKQ010000216.1:1248-3072 GCA_964465715.1 uncultured Chloroflexota bacterium | reverse complement strand
GGGCGGTGGCGCTGATCCTGCTCGCCATGAGCGCCGGCGTGCTGCGCCTGGTGATTATCCAGTTGCCCAGTTACCAGGGCGAGGTCTGGGAGTGGGTACAGACGGAACTCGGCGTCAACCTGAATTTCAGCCGGATGGATGCGCGCTGGAGCCTTCTGGGACCCGAGTTCACCTTCCGCGACGCTACGCTCAGCCGGGTCGGGGACGAAGCCAACCCCTTTCTCAGTGCTGCCGAGGCGTCGATCTCCCTCAGCGCACCGGCACTGATATCGCAACGGCGGCTGGAGGTGACCAGGCTGACGCTGGACGGCTCCGACCTCAGGATCGAAAGAACCGGCAGCGGGACCCTGAGGCTGGCCAACCTGCCCGGGGACGAGAGCCCGCAGACCGGGATTTCGCTGGCGGACATACCGCCCGTCACGATTGTCATCGATAACGGCAGCATCACCTTTGCCGACGACCTGCGCCGGCGGGAATGGACCTTTGACGATGTCCGTCTGCAACTGGTCAGGGAGCTGGGCAGTATCGCCGTCGAAGCCCGGGCCAACCCGCCGGAGGAGCTGGCCCAGCGCATCGAACTGTCGGCTCAGCTTGATGCCGAGGGCACGCTCCGGGACCCGCAGTCGGTGTGGAGGTTGTTCGGCGAAACCCGTGGCCTGGACCTGGCCGCGCTGTCCGAATTGCTCCCGGAATCGCTGCCGCTGCCCGCATCCGGTCAAGGCGACATATCTTTCTGGGTCGATTTTGCCGGCGGCGAGGCGCAGCAGGCGACCCTGGCGCTGGCGTTGTCGGGGCTGCGGGTGGGCGAGTCCGTTGGAGGCGCTCCGGACTACGACCGGCTCGGCGTGACCCTGGAAGGCAGCCGCCTGCACGCCGGATGGGCGTTTTCGGCCAGCGACCTGGAACTGAACCGGGACGGCCGCGCCTGGCCGCCCGGCGCGAGCATCGATGCGCAGTTCGGCGAGGACGCCGCCGGTCTGGCGTCGCTGTCGTTGCGCAGCAGTTTCCTGCGCCTTGAGGACCTGGCCCCGCTGGTGGCGGCCGTAGCCGCGGGCGACATCGCCCGCCTGTGGTCGGAACTCCGGCCCCGGGGGGACGTTCGCGACGTGGACGCGCGCCTGGTCCGGGGCAGCGGCTCGTGGCGCTACTCGGCCGTCGGGTCGTTCGAGGGTCTCGAAGTCGCGTCCCGCGGCGCGTGGCCGGGCCTGCAGGGCATATCGGGCGCGTTGCGGACCGATTCGAGCAGCGGTCGGCTCGACCTGGATACCCGCGGGGCGGTCGTGGACTGGCCCGGTCTCTTTGCCGGGCCGCTGGAAGTGGATGAACTCAGCGGTCGGTTGACCTGGAGGCAGCGGCCTTCCGGTCTGGAACTCGCAAGCGATGACCTCGTCATCGTCACGCCCGACGCGCAGGCCCGCTCCGAGTTGGCGGTGACATGGCCCGCCGCCGCCGGCCTGCCCGACGTGGCGCTCCGGTCCGAGGTGCGGAATCTCGATGCCGCCGGCGCCAGGCGTTACTTCCCGGTGGGCATCTATCCGCAGGTCACCGCCTATCTCGGGCGCGCGATCGTCGGAGGCCGCGTCCCCCGGGCGACCGTCACCCTGGTGGGTCCCCTGGCGTCGTTCCCCTTCGGAGACGGCGAAGGCACGTTCCTCGCTGAAGGCAACATCGAGGGCGGCACGATGGCGTACGTCGAGAACTGGCCCGCCGCGGAGGATCTCAACGGTGTCCTGACGTTCGCCAATGCAGGCTGGGAGGCGACCGGCAGCGGCCGGGTGCTGGGCAACCGTAGCGAGGACCTGCGCGTGGGCATTCCGGACATGC
>CAYXKQ010000216.1:0-1180 GCA_964465715.1 uncultured Chloroflexota bacterium | reverse complement strand
GTCCTGAACGTGGCCGCATCCACCCGGGGTTCCCTGGGCGACGTGATCGGATTCCTGAAGGAAGCGCCGACGATCGCCCGCCATCTGGGTCCCGACCTGCAGCGTCTGCAATCGGGCAACGGTACGGCGGACGTCTCCCTTGCGCTCGAGTTGCCGCTGCACGGCCTTGCGGACTATCGTCTGGACGCCGATCTTGAAATCGCCGGCGCCGACCTGTCGGTAGAGGGCTTCGGACCGGCGGTGACGGAAATCTTCGGCGGCCTGCGCGTGGCTGGCGGCGAAGTTGCGAGCCGCGGCAATCTCGAGGCGCAATTCCTCGACGCGCCGGTGTCGATCGGCGTCGCGACGGCCGCCGAACCGGGCTATCTCGCCGACGTCGCTTTCGAAGGCGTATTCCCCGCCGAATCCCTGCAGGCGGAGTTCGGCCTGCCCTTCTTCGAACAGGTCCTGGGTGCGTCCGCATGGCAGGGTCACGTCCTGCTGCCGGAGAACCGGTTCGTCCAGGCGCGGCGCGAGCCGCTGCGGATCGACTTGGCGACGGATCTCGACGGAGTGGATCTGCAATTCCCCGAGCCGTTGCGCAAGCCGCCCGAACAGGACACTCAGCTCGAAATGGAGGTCGTGTTTTCCGAAGCCGATCGCCTCAACATCAACGGCCGTCTCGGCGAGGCTCAACGGTTCGCGCTGAGCTTCCGCAACCGGGACGGCGAATTGTCGTTTCGGCGGGGCGCTGTCCGATTCGGCGGCGCGGAGCCGCTGTTGCCGCCGCGCGATGGGCTGAGCGTCAGCGGCGAGCTTGGATCGGTGGATTTCGATGACTGGTGGACCCTGTTCCGGCGACAGGTCCCGGGCGGCTCGGCTGCCGGCGTGCTGCTGGGAGCGGAACTGGCGATCGCCGATTTCTCGGCCTTCGGGCAGCCGCTGGGGTCCACGGACATATTGCTTCGCCAGCAGGCGGCCCGGTGGCAACTGCAGGTGGACAGCGATCCCATCGCCGGTGTCATCAGCTGGCCGCTGGACCTCGGCGACCGCCCGCAGATGCTGGCGGAACTGGATCGGCTGCATGTCTCGACGGACGGCATGGCGGCGGAGGCGAACCCCGATCCCCGGGACCTGCCGGGCGTACTGGTGCAGGCCGACGACTTCTCCCTGGGAACCCGCCGATTCGGCGCCTTCGACG
>CAYXKQ010000215.1:0-3108 GCA_964465715.1 uncultured Chloroflexota bacterium | reverse complement strand
ACCATGTTGCGCATGATGTCGTGGCGGCGGGCCTGGAACTGGACGCCGGTCCGGGCCACGCCTTCGCGCAGGACCTGCTCGTAAGGCAGCGAGTAGATGTGGATGTCGTCGCGGCCCAGCTCTTCGGGGTCGATGTCCAGCTCGGAGTCGACGATCAGGCCCCCGCCGGGGGACATCCGGTGAATGTGGCCGTTGTGGGTCCGGAACGGGGCGTCGACGTCACCGAATATGGTTTCGCGGTCGAGCGCCAGCAAAAGGTCGACGGGTTCGACGTGCGAGTGAATCTCGTTCTCAGAGATCCGGACCCTGAAGAACGAGTGGCGCCCCATGATGTTGGAGTGGTACTCGATGTTGGCGAATACGTTCAGCCCGAAGCGCAGGCACGCCTTGGCGAAAACCTCGGCTGAGACATTGATCCCGCTTCCCTGGGGTCCACCGATCATCCAGGACAAGCGGTTCTGAGTAAAGCTAGCTCGGCTCACGTTGCCGTTCACTTGGGGAAACTGCGTTGTCTCCCTGCGTATTGGGGGTAGGTGCCGCGGTCAGAGTGCACCGGAAAGAGTGTTAAGCAGCACGATTTAAGGTTAGCGTAAATTTGCCCAGTTGCGCATGCCCGGGATGACCCTTGAACCAACCGCACGACCCCGCCTCGACCGAAGAACCGCCCCCGGGCGGGACATCCGCTGAAATCATCGGGAAGCCCTGGGGGCGCGAGTTGATTTTTGCAGAAAACGAGGTTTAGCAGGGCAAAGTCATCGAAATCAATGACGGCTCACGCCTGAGCCTGCAGTACCACCCGCGCAAGGACGAAACCGTCTACGTGACCAGGGGCAGGGTGGAAACCGAGCTCGGCAGGCGCGGGGAACCGACCCGTACGATCATCCTGGGGGCCGGCGACTGCCTGCGGCTGCGGCCCGAGACGGTGCACCGGTTCGCCGCGGTCGGCGGTGACGCCCGGATGATCGAGGTGTCCACTCCGCACCCCGACGACACGGTCCGGCTGGACGACGATTTCGGGCGGTCGTAGGGGCCGATCGCCGGGCCCTGAGGGGCGCCGCCAACTAATATTCTGATTGAGGTTTTGGACGACCGTCCGACAGCACCAAGGGAAACGCGATGACGGTTAACGCGACCAAGGCGATCCTGGCCGCCGGCAAGCCTGCCATCGGCTGTTCGCTTGCCTACGGATCCGAGCTGGCGGCCGGACAGATGGCCCAGGCCGGCTACGACTGGGTGATGCTCGACCAGCAGCACGGCTACTGGAACGAACAGAATCTGCGGCTGGGATTCCTGGCGGTGATCCAGGGCGGTTCGACACCGGTCACGCGCGTGCTCACGAACCGCTACGACCTGATCAACAAGGCGCTCGAATCGGGCGCCCTGGGCCTGGTGATCCCGATGGTCAACTCGGTCGACGAGGCGGCCGCCGCCGCCGCCGCGTCCCGGTACCCCCCGCGCGGGACGCGCTCCAATGCCAGCCCCTACATGACTTCGGCATTCGGGCCGGGATATGCCAGCTGGATCGACGACGAGGTGTTCCTGGCCGTCCAGATCGAATCACAGGCGGCGGTCGAGAACGCCGAGGCGATCCTGGGCGTCGAGGGAGTCGACGGCTGCTGGGTCGGACCCTCCGACCTGGCCCTGGACATGGGCCTGAAAGTCTCCGACATGGGCAACCATCCCCGCCACGACGAGGCCGTCGCCCACGTCCTGGAAGTCTGCAAGGCGCTGGGCAAGGCGGCCGGCTACGCGTGCGGCTCCCCGGAGATGGGCCGGCGCCGGATATCCGAGGGCTTCACGTTCGTCAATATCGGTTCCGATTCAGGTTTCATCAGCGAGGGATCGGCCCAGGTACTGGCCGAATTCAAACCCGACTGACCAACTAGCGCGCCAACCGGCGCGGGGAGAAATGAATGGACCTTGGACTTGGCGGCAAGGCCGCGTTGATCACCGGCGGCAGCCGCGGCCTGGGGCGGGCAATGGCCCATGCCCTGGCGGCCGAGGGCTGCAACGTCGCGATCGCGGCCCGCACCGCGGAAACCCTGGCATCGGCGTCCGCCGAACTGGACGCACTGGGCGTGCGGTCGCTGGCCCTGGAGTGCGACGTGGCCGACCGCGGCCAGGTCGAGGCGGCGGTGTCGGCGGCGGCCGCGGAATTCGGCCGGCTGGACATCGTCATCGCCAATGCCGGCGGGCAGGTGCGGCCGGGACTGCTGGAATCGGAGGACGAGGACTGGCAGTTCACGCTCGACATCAACCTTATGCACGCCGTGCGGCTGATCCGCGCCGCGGTCCCGCATCTGCGCCGGCAGGGCGAGGCGGCCGCGTTGATCACCGCCTCCATCACCGGCTCCCGGATCCAGGTGCCGGCCCAGTACGGGGCGGCCAAGGCGGCCCAGATCTACCTGGCCACGTCGCTGGCGCGCGAACTGGCCCAGTACGACATCAGGGTCAACGCGATCTCGCCCGGCTCGATCGAATTCGAGGGTGGCAGCTGGGGGCGGCGACGGCAGGAGACGCCCGAGGTCATGGCCGAATTTGCCGAAAACCAGTTTCCGTTCAAGCGACTGGGGCGACCCGAAGAGATCGGCGAGGTCGCCGCGTTTCTGTGCTCGCCCCGCGCCAGCTGGCTCACCGGGCAGAACATCGTGGTGGACGGTGGCCAGATGAATGCCGGTCTCTGGACCGCCGCCGCCTTCCCTGGCCCCGGTTCCTGAAGTTACCAACTGGCAAGACGTCCCACCGCGCCGCAGGATGCCGCAACCCCCGGTGTTAACGCTGCGGCGATTTGACGGTGCGATGTCGTGGTCAATTGCCTGGATTGGCTTGGAGCCGGCCAATTGAATGACCAAACGCCACGATTTGCAGTTATGCGCAGCTGTTTTGTTCAAGCATCATGCGAACGACGATTTCCCTCGAAGACCAACTGGCCAACCGGGTGCGATGCGCCGCCACTGAGCGTGGCTCGAGTGTCAGCGCATTCATCGCCCAGACCCTGGACGACGCTCTCAATTCCCGCCAAAAAGCTGCACCGCCGCCGTTCAAGCTGGTGACGGTGCACGGCGGACGACTCCGCCCCGGAATCGACCTTGACCGCCCCAGATTGCT
>CAYXKQ010000214.1:0-3113 GCA_964465715.1 uncultured Chloroflexota bacterium | reverse complement strand
GGCCGACCAGGGCCGGGATTTTCCACCCGCGACCCCGTCGACCGGATAAGAGGGCAGGGTCCGCCGGACCGGGTGTCAGCGCGGCTTTGGCTTGCGGGCCTTGATGGAGAACATCTGCGGGATGGAATCGTTGTTTTCGGGGAACCGCCACCAGCCATCCGGGCCGCGCAGCATGTGCGGGAACGCCCGGTAGGCGCAGTACGGGTACTCGGCCAGCGATTCGATCTCGAGTCCGGCGTCAACGAGCGCATTCACAACGTCCGCGAGACTGTGCTGCCACTCGTAGCAGGGTGATTCGATCCGCCCGCGGCCCGCGTAAGTGGGCTCGTCGGCGGGAATCGAAAGCTCGTGATGAAAGTACGAGTGAGCGATCCGATGTCCCGCCGGGGCGGGTTCGAAGGTGGTCAGCACGGGATGGAAGTCAACGACCAGGAAGCGCCCGCCGGGAACCAGGTGCCGGTTCACGACCTGCGCCCAGCGCCAAAGGTCGGGCAGCCAGACCAGCACCCCGTAGGTGGTGACGACCCAGTCGAACTGCTCATTCAGGACCGCCGGAAGTTCGTACACGTCGGAGCAGATGAAACTGGCGTCGGTCCCGACCTCGGCGTTCAGCCGACGGGCCAGGTCGATCGCCCGGTCGGAGAAATCCACGCCGGTGGCGCGCGCCCCCAGGCGCGACCAGGAAATCGTGTCCTGGCCGAAGTGGCACTGCAGGTGCAATAGCCGATGCCCGGCGATATCGCCCACGGTTTCCAGCTCGATGGGGCGCAGTGTCTGCCGCCCGGCCCGAAAACCCTCCAGGTCGTAGGTGTTCGAACCGGCATGGATCGGCGTGCGCTGGTTCCAGTTGCGGCGGTTTACCGCCAGGCGTTTATCCAAAACTTCGCGCTTTCTGCCGAATCGGGCCCTCGCCGGTCAGGCGACCTGATTCTGGATGCGTCCTTCCAGGAACGCGATCACATTCTCGACCGCTCCCTCGTTCAGAAGATCGGCGCCCTCCGGGGTCATGTCGGCCACGTGCGGACTGAACACGACGCTCTGGCAGGCAAGCAGCGGATTGTCCGGCCGGGGCGGCTCGGGGTCGAAGACGTCAAGGCCCGCACCGGCCAGGCGTCCGGATTCAAGGGCCTCGACCAGCGCCACCTCGTCGACTAGCCCCCCGCGGCTGACATTGACGAAAAGTGCGCCGGGTTTCATCAACTCGAACTCGCGCCTCCCGATCAGGCGGTGCGACTGCGGGCTGAGCCGCAGGTGCAGGCTGACTACGTCGGATTCGGCCAGCAGACGGTCGAACTCGACGTACTCCACCCCCAGGCGGGCGGCCCGTGCCGGGTTCGGATTGAACGTCCATGCAATGCAGCGCATTCCCAGCGCATTGCAGACTCTTCCGAATTCGGCCCCGATGCTGCCGGTTCCGATGATGCCGACGGTCTTCCCGCGCAGGGAGACCGAATGGCCGTCCGGCCATCCGCCGGAGCGGATTGCGGCGGTCTGCTCGGCCAGGCGGCGGGCGGCCGCGTACATCAGCGCCACGGCGTGTTCGGCCACCACCGGAGCGGTGCGGCCGGGCAGGTTGCAAACTGCGACCCCGCAATCGCGGGCGGCCTCGAGGTCGATCATGTCGACTCCGATGGAGCAGGTTGCAATCAGCTTCAATTCGGGCAGCCGGCGCAGCGCGGCGGCCGGCCAGCCGACCGAACTTCGGGTGTTGATGATGACCTGGGCCCCTTCCGATCGCGCGACCAGCTCGGCGACGCCGGGCGGCAGATCGCGGTGAATCACAACGTCCCCGTACCCGTCCAGGAGTTCCAGGTGCGGCGACCCCTGGATCTGGGGCGGGAAGTCGCCGGGCACCACGATCCGGACCGGTTTCGTCGGTTTGTCGGTTGCAGAAGTTGGCGCCATCGTGGCTCGTTCGGGGATCCTGCTCGGTGCAGCTTATTTTCGGCACCCCGATCCCGGTAGGCCGCCGGGGAGCGCCGGCGCCGCGCGGTGGGGAAAACCGCAGAATCAATACGTTCGTACCTTCCATCAGCGATGCCGGTCCGATTCCCGGGCCGGAACCCCAAGAGAAGTTGTCCAATGCAGACAAACGTTGAATTCGACCCCGCCTACGCGCTGCTGACGGTCAATCTGGATCCGGGCGAGAGCATCAAGGCCGAGCCGGGGGCGATGGTCGCCCAGCGCGGCGTCGCGATGCAGACCGGATCGGCCGGGGGCGGCCTGATGGGCGGATTCAAGCGGATGCTCGGCGGCGAGTCCTTCTTCATCAATACCTTCACCGCCGAATCCGGCGGCGGCCAGGTGAGCCTGGCCCCGGCCACGCCGGGCGATATCGGAACGTTCGATCTGGAGCCCGGCCAGAACCTGTTCATTCAGGCCAGTTCCTTCATGGCCTGCAGCGCCAACGTTCAGACGGACTCCCAGTTCCAGGGTTTTCGCGGGTTATTCAGCGGCGAAAGCGTCTTCTTTCTGCGTGCCTATTCGGATGTCGGCAACGGCACCGTTTTCTACAACTCCTACGGGGCCATCAAGAAACTGGCGGTCAATCCGGGCAGCGAACTGGTGGTCGACACCGGCCACCTGGTCGCCTTCACCGACGACGTTGACTACACGATTGGCAAAGTCGGCGGCCTGCGGTCCCTGCTGGTCGGCGGCGAAGGGCTGGTGATGCGGTTCACCGGCGAGGGACAGGTTTGGGTCCAGACCCGCAACCTCTCATCCCTGGCGGCGCGCCTGGTTCCCTTCCTGCCCACCAGCAAGCGCGGACAGTAAAGCGGCTCAATAATCGGCCTCCCGCGGGGCGGAAAGACATCGTCCCGGATGCCGTGCCGATTGGCGAATCGGCCGGCGCAGCCGGGCGGGACGGGGCTGTATCAATCGCCGGGGGCGGCCTCCATCAGGTACTGGTGCTCGCTCAGCTTGTGGTATTTGAGGTCGGTTAATCCGGCCTCAGATGCCAGGGCGATCAGCCGGTCGTGCCCAATGCGCCGCTCCCGTGGCGGTCCAAATTCTGAATCGCGTTCCACCCATTCCAGCATCGCGCAACGCCCGGAGCCCTTGAGCAGCCGCCGCGCGGCGGCCAGGAACCGGACCGGGTCATCGGCGTGGTG
>CAYXKQ010000213.1:0-3117 GCA_964465715.1 uncultured Chloroflexota bacterium | reverse complement strand
TGTTCTGGCCGTGCCCCATCGGGTCGCCGGCGCTGCCGCCATCGCCCAGGGCGACGTAAAGATAGCCGTCCGGACCGAATGCGATTTCGCCGCCGTTGTGATTCGAGTAGGGCTGACCGGCCTCCAGGACCACCATTTCGCTGCCGGGATCGACCTGCCCGCCCGGCGCGCTGAACCGGGAGAGGACCGAGCGTCGTGGCCCGGCGGCGGAGTAGTAGACGTAGAAGTAGCCGTTGGTCTGGTAATAGGGATCGAACGCCAGGCCCAACAGGCCTTCCTCGTTTCCGGACCGGCTGACCCGTTCGGTGATGTCCAGGAACACGCGGTGCGAATCGGCGCCCGGATCGTTGGCGATCGAGACGATGCGGCCGTCCTGGAGCACCACGTACAGGCGGCTGGCATCTCCGGGCGGGTACTGCATCCCGACCATGCGCTCGAAGGCCAGGCCCGGAAACACCGGCTCAAGGTCGAACGCGCCGAGGACGGTCGCTCGCACATCGGGAACCTCCGCCCGTGGCAGCGCGGTGGCCGGCGGCGATGCGGGGAGCGGCTCCCCCGCCGGCGCCGCAAGCCCCCTCGCGGCTGCCGTCGGCGTGGCGATCTGGGCCGGAGCGGCTGGGGCTTGCGGTGCCGACACCACCACCGGGGTCGCGGATGAGGGTGCTTGTTGAGCCGCTTGGCCCTCGCAGGCCGAGAGCATCGCCGCTCCCAGCAAAAGGGCCGCCAACGGCATTGACAGGCGGGCGATCGGGCCCAGCCCGCGGGGCAATGCCAATCGCGTGTGGTTCAACCCTGCTCCCCTACCCGCTCGGCAATGCCGCGCCAGGCGAATGCGAACAAAAGCGCGCTTACGAGGGTACAGCAACTGAAAAACAACCCCATCGCCGCATAGCCGCCCAGGGCCAGGGCGATCCCGCCGAGCGCCGAACCGAGCATGATTCCGGCCGAGAAACTCACCTGCATGAGGCCGGTGATCGCGCCGCGGTGCTCCGGGGCCAGGTCCAGCACGGTGGCATTGAGCGATGCCGACCGCAGTCCGATCCCGAATGACCAAATCGCCGACATCGCGATCGCGAATCCCGGTCCCACCGGGAAATTGAACAGGATCGCCAGCGGCGGGGTAAAAATGACGCTGGCGCCCACCAATGCCCAACCCCGGCGGCGGGCCGGGATGCGACCGGAAATCCAGGTCGAGATCATCGCGACCGCCGGGCCGACGGTAAGCAGCAATCCGACCCGATCGGGCGAGAGCCCGTAGGAATAGGCCACGAAGGCGCCGAAATAAACGTCGACCCCCAAACCGCCGATTACGTACACGATGTTGGCGAAGAGAGTAAGGGTGGTCACCCGGTCGCCAATCAACTGGCGGTAGGAACCGGTCATGGTGGCGAAGACGGCCGGCAGCGATCCGGGTCGGGTCGTCCTCCGCGGAGTCACAAGCCAGGCCAGCACCAGTGCCGCGGACGAGATGAGCGAACCGGCCGCGAACGCGGCCGACCAGTGGAACGCCTCGGTCAGGAATCCCGAGGCCAGCGGGCCGGCCAGGAAGGCCGATCGCGAGACGACCAGCAACCATGCGATTAGCCGGTCACGCGGTTGATTCTTGAAGAGGTCGCCGACGGTGGAAAAGATCTGCGGAAACACGATCCCGTTGCCCACGCCGAGCAGCGACGCCCCGATGAAAAGCGTCGGGATTTCGGGAAACAGCCAGATCAGACCGGCCCCCAGGGTGCGCGTGGCGATTGCAACCAGAATGACGGGGCGGCGACCCAGTGAATCGGCCAGCGGCGAGATCAGCAGCGCGGCGGCGACCGAGAAGATCGTCTCCACCGTCAGCGATTGAGCCACCAGGGCCACCGAGGTTCCCAGGTCGGCGGCGATGAACTGCGGCAGGGGCCCGTAAATGCGCCGCAACACCACCATCGCAAACATCACGTACATGAATGCGGGGGTAAAGAGCGGGCTCAACCGGACGTTTGCTTCCGGCTGAGCGGGCGCGGTAGGTGTCGGGATTACGAGTGGAGGAGGGACCTGCAGGTTGGCCGCCATGATTATGCGGCCCATGCCGTCGTCGCGGCGATTGCCGGCGTAGTTGCATTGGCCCCGCCCGGCTGACATGCCTGTGGACCCATCCCTGCCGCCGGTGGCTGGAGTCCGTCGCCGGATGCGGCCACCCGGTCCGGCCTTGCGTTGCGCGCGGGCGGCGGCACCGGCCAGGCCCGAATGGCGGAGCGCCAGTCCCCACGGGTCGGATGCGATAGACGTTCCGCCCCGTTCCTCCTGGACCCGGACAAGGATGGGCGTCATGTCAAATGGAGCGGTGCCACCCGCAGACCGATGGCCCCCAGGGGGAGGGTCGCAGGCTCGTGACGATCGCCTGCGGGGTCACCAACCCGGCCAGAATCTGGCACGAGGGGATCGCAACGAACCGAGGCGGATATTTTTGTGCGGATGACCGGAGCTTGATGGGATCAGTGGACTCCGGCGCTGACGGCGTGCGCTTCCCCGCCCCTAGGGGAAAGTTCCTGGGCGGCTCCTGGTCCCGGGGCCGGTCCAGGATGCTGCTCCGCTGGCTTGGCGCCCGGGCCTGCGGGATCGCAGACGAGAATGCCTGCGTTTTTCCGGTTCGGCCGCGGGAACCGTCAGATATTGCCCTCTGAATATGTCGGAACTTGCATTTGCCCCCGCGACCGAACTGGCTCGGATGATTGCCTGCCGCGAGGTTTCGGCCGTCGAGACAATGCGCGCCCATCTTGACCGGATAGCGGATGCGAATCCGCGCCTGAACGCAATCGTCACGCTTCTCCCGGAAAAGGACCTGCTTGCGGAAGCGGAGAAGGCCGATCGGGCGATGGCCGCCGCCGGCCCGCTGGGTCCGCTGCACGGGCTCCCGGTGGCCCACAAGGACCTGACCCTCACCCGGGGCATCAGGACGACGTTCGGTTCGCCCTTGTTCGCCGATTTCGTTCCGGACGAGGACGCGTTGATCGTGGAGCGTTTGCGGGCGGCGGGCGCGATCACCATCGGTAAGACCAATACCCCTGAATTCGGGGCCGGTTCGCAGACGTTCAACAAGGTCTTCGGGGCGACCCGCAACCCCTGGGACGATTCCAAGAC
>CAYXKQ010000212.1:0-3162 GCA_964465715.1 uncultured Chloroflexota bacterium | reverse complement strand
GCGCTGTCCGCTTCCACGGAAAGCTCCCGGTCCTCGGTTTCGTAACCGGGTTTGGTCAGCGTGATGGCGTGCGTGCGGCCGGGCCTCAACCCGAGGGTCAGCGGTGTCGCGCCCTGGTACTCGCCGTTGACGCTGACGGCCGCGCCGGCGGGGTCCGTGACCAGTTCCACTTGTCCGTCGGCCTGGACGAGCGTGACCTCGGGCAGGCTCAGCGGCTGGTCGGCAAGCACGGTGACCGTGTCGCGCCATGCGTTGTACCCGGCAAGCCGCAATTCAACCAGCCGCGCGCCCGCGCCCAGTTCCAGCTCCGCGGGGGTGGTCGCCATTGCCGTGCCGTCCACCAGTACCTGCGCGCCGGCCGGCCGGCTGCTCAGGCTGACCGGCGCCCAGTTCGGGGTCAATTCGGCGGCCAGACTCTGCGGCCGGCCTTCTCCGAATACATCCAGCTCCAGCACCTCGGACAGGAATCGCTCGGCGATGAACTCCACCCGGTGCCGGCCCGGCTCGACTTCCACGTCGATCAGCGGCGCGGTACCGATGGAGATCCCGTCCACCTGAACGTCCGCCGCCACATCCGGTTCCGTGGTGAAGGTGACGATTCCTGGAAGCTTGGCCAGTTCAAGCTCCACCGTCTGGGCCGGCAACTGGCCGACCTCGACGATCACGTCCAGTTCATGGTAGCCGGCCCGCTGCGCCACCACGCGATGGGACCCTGATCGAACCAGGTACCGGTCGCCGATGCGGAACTTGAACAGCGTGCCCGGCAGTCCGACTTCATCCGCCGGCGGTACGGTCACCAGTTGCACCGACTTGGCCGTGAAGGCAAACCACCCGGCGACCGCCAGTACGGCAAAGGCCGTCCCCACGATGACGGCAGTGCGCCGCGTACGCCCGCCGCGAGCCGCGGGCGACTCGCTCATGCCCGGCCGGAACGCGATCGGCTCCACGGCGACTTCGTCCTCGCCGGACGTCTCCAGGGCCAATTCCTCAAGGTCCGGCGGCGCCGTATCGCCGCCGGTCACCTGGCCCTCGATCGCCAGTTCCAGCCGGTCGTCCCGGAAACTGCAGCGGGCCCGCGCGGTATCCAGCGCGATCGTCTGACCGTCCCTTAGCCAACGGGAACCGGTTACCGGCTCGCCGTCCAGGCGCAGTCCACGGGTGTTCTTGCCGGGCTGAACAAAACAGGCGCCGTCAAGCGTGCCGATCTGTAGCGAGCCAGAAATGCCCTGCAGGCGGATATCGCACTCGGAGCCGCCGCCAATGAGGACCGGCAACTCGGCGGCCGAATACCGGCGTTCCTCGCCGCCTATCCTGGCGGTCAATACGCAGCGATCGAGATCCGCCATCAGATCCGCTCCACGCATTCCACCCGGATGGGATCCAGCGGCTGACCCGGCAGAACGGTGAAGGTCATGCGAACGTCGCGGTAGCCGGGCCGGCTCCCCACCACGGTGTAGGCGCCCGGGCGCAGTTCGAGATCCCGGACCAGAAACTGCCCCAGACGGCCGACCCGAAACAGCGTGACCTCCGTCAGTTCATCGGACTGCAGCCGCACCGGCAGCGGCGCCGAGGCCAGCCGCAGCAGCCGGTCCAGCGACTCCACCTGTTCCCCGAGCCGCGGCCCCATGGGGGCGATCTCGGCCGCCTCGGCGGCCAGCAACTGCGCATCTCGCAACACATTGTCGTCGAAGAGCAGATCGGGATGGTCGATGAGATTCTGCAGCTTCAGTTCCAGGTCCACGCGATACTGGGCCCGGTTTCGGCCTTCCTGGGCAAACGCCAGGGTCGAATCCGTCTGCAGGGCGTCGTTGTAGAGGCTCAGCGCATTCTCCCAGCGTTCCCGCAACTCGAACGCCAGCGCACGCGCTTCCACCAGCGCAATCTGCTCGAGCTTCCGGCTCTGGTCGGCCTGGATCTGCGCATTCCTTGCCTCCTCGGAATCGGGCCGCAGCGCAAGCGCCTGGGCGAACAGCTCATGGGCCTCTTCGAACCCTTCGGCGGCCATGGCGTTCAGGCCCCCGGACATCAGGTCATCGAATCGCCGGGCCCGGATCGTCGCTTCGAGCGCAACGAGCGCCGAGCGGGCCGGCGCCCAGAGTCCGTCCAGCGCCACTGCCTCACGATAGGCGCGGACCGCTCCTTCCAGGTCGCCGGATCGTTCCAGGTCTTGCCCCTGGCGCACGAGCGCCAGGACATCGGGCAACTGCTGCGCCCGGAGCAGGCCGGCCTGCGCGTCGGCGTTATCCGGTTCGATCTGCAGCACTAGTGAGAACTGCTCGGCCGCCACGTCGGCATTGCCGGCTTGCAGCGCCTCGCGGGCCGCAGCCAGTGCGGCATCGATCAGTTCGGTCGAACGCGTCAGCAACCCCTCCCCCAGGTCGAGGGCTTGCTCGTATGCGGCAACGGAATTCCAGAATTCGTCTGCAAGGTAGGCATCGTCGCCGCTTCGGCCAAGCTCCTGGTAGGTCTCGAAGTCGTCGCCGCCCCACTCCGCGGCCGATCGCCGGTCGAGCTGGGACTGCTGGTTCAGGAGTTGCGCCAGCAACCCGTCGGCCTCGTCACGCAGCGCCTCGAGTTCTTCTTCGGTATAGGCCGGACCTGGCTCTTCAAGGGGTTCCGGAGGCGGCGGTTCCTCGGCGACGGGTTCCTGCGCCTGCTGATCGTCGACCCAGTTCGGCAGCCACATGAAGACCGCGGCAGCCGCGACCACCAGCCCGCCGAGCGCCGCGACCCGAACGGGCATGGACAACGCCCGCCCCGGTTCGCGGCGCCGGACCTCCGGGCCGGGCTTGCGGAAGCCGGGCTCGACCGGAACGATGGTTTCGTCGTGTCCGGGGTTCTGTTTATCCCGTTCGGCCAACGAGCGTATCTCCTGATGCTCCACCTACCGATTCTAATGCATGCCGCAGCGGTCCGATGCCCGCGGACAATGCTGCCTCGCGCTGGTTCAGGATGCCGGCCAGGACTTCCGCCAGGCGCCTCGTGCCGCGCACCCCCGGAACCGGCCGAAGTTCGCGAAACAGCCGCGAATGCTCTCCATTCAATTGTGTCGGATTCCTGCCGAATGGCAAGGTTCCAAGCCAGAGTTCGTAAACCAGTACCGCAAGGGCGTAGACGTCATCGGCCACGTCGGCTTCATCCGTCGACGTGCGGCGCCGATAG
>CAYXKQ010000211.1:0-3201 GCA_964465715.1 uncultured Chloroflexota bacterium | reverse complement strand
GGCCTGGCCGAAGGGCTGGGATCGGAAGGCCCGGTGACCTCGCCCACGTTCGTGCTGTGCAGCCACTATCGGGGCGGGCGCCTGCCGCTCGTGCACATGGACCTTTTCAGGATCCCCGAGGCCGACATCGAAGATGCCGGGCTCGACGAACCACTCTCATCTCCGGCTCTGGTCGCTGTCGAATGGCCCAGCGATTCGCTCAAGGACCTGCTGGGCGGCCTGGGGGGCCGGGCGATCCTGGAGGTCCATATCGCGGTAACCGGACCAGACCATCGCCGGCTCGGATTGCGTGCCCGCAGCGACCCCGCCCGCGCCCTGCTGGAGCGCCTCGGGGAGGTCGCCTTGTGAGTTCGCGGGACGAACTGGTGCTGGGCGTCGAGACCGGATTCGACCGCCTGGGGCTTTGCCTGCTTGACCCGGACGGGAAGCGGACCCGGAACGCCGAAGCCGTGCTCAACTCCGCCAACCTGGGCTCCCTGCTGCAGCAGGTCCTGCCGGATCCGGAAGCGCGCATCGGGGCCGTGGCGGTCGGAATCGGCCCGGGCAAGTTCTCCGCGATTCGCACCGGCATGGCGTTCGCGATGGGGTTGGCCCGGGCCGACGGCGCACGTCTTTACGGGGTCTGTCTTTTCCAGATGCTGGCCGGGGCGATCGGCCGGCCCACCGACCGGCTGCTTATTTGCTCCAGCGGCGGGGCAAGGATCCGCTACGGCCAATACGGAACGGTCGCCGAATCGCGCTGGCGTCCCGCCGGGGACGCGCACCGGATCGCCTCGGCCGAACCGCCGCCCGGCGAGCGGATCTGGATCGACCCGCGCGACCTGGGCCGGCCGCTGCCCCGCCCGGCGGCGCAGCTGACCGCCGAGGTCGGACGGCGCCGGCTGGTTGAATACTCACCGGATGAATCCAAGTCCCTGCGCCCGCTCTACGTCACCCGGCCGTCGCTGGGTCGGGCGGCAGTCTGACATCGGTTCATAAGGAGATGGCGTTGAAATCGGAATCGACCGAACCGCTCGCCGGCGGAGTGCAGGTCGACCTGATGCGCCACGAGGACATTCCGTCGGTGCGCTACGTGGAGCGGCGGTGCTTTGATTCGCCCTGGCCGCGCAACGCTTTCAACGCCGAGCTGCGGCGCTCCGACAGCGCCTGCTACCTCGTCCTGCGATTGGGGCAGCCGGTCAAGAGCCCCGGGGGGCCGCTGCCTCCGGCGCGGATCGGGGGGATTTTGCGCCGCCTGGCCGGCCGCGAGGACTGGAACGAGCAGAACCTGGTCGGATTCGTCGGGGCCTGGTTCCTGGTCGACGAGGTCCACATCACGACCATCGCGGTGGATCCCGACTACCAGAGCCTGGGCCTGGGCCGGTTGATGCTGCTGCTGGTTACCGAACTGGGACGCTCGCGCGGCATGAAGCGCCTGACCCTCGAAGTGCGCGAGTCCAACGAGCGGGCGCGCAGCATCTACCGGCGCATGGGATTTTTTGAAAAGGCGGTCCGCAAGCGCTATTACTCCGACAACCGCGAGGATGCGGTCGTGATGTGGTCCGAAGACATCAATTCACCCCTTTTCGACGAGATCCTGGAGAAGACCCGCTCCCGTCTGAGCGAGAGCTTCCGCTGGCGTTCGAATGTCTGAATCGAACTCCACGGTCGTGTTGGGGATAGAGACCTCATGCGACGACACGTCGATCGGGATCGTTCGCGACCGGCGAACCCTGGCACTGGCCACCCAGTCGAGCGTGGACGAGCACGCGGCCTGGGGCGGGATCGTGCCCGAACTCGCCGCCCGCCAGCACATCCTGGCGATCGGCCCGGTGCTGGAGCAGGCCCTGGCCGACGCCGGCCTGGAACTTGCGGACGTCGATGCGATCGCTGCCACTTACGGCCCCGGTCTGGCCGGCTCGCTGCTGGTCGGCTACAACTTTGGCCAGGGCCTGGCGGCCCGGCTGGGCGTCCCGCTCTGGCCGGTGAACCATCTTGCCGCCCACGCCCACGCCTGCTGGCTGGACGCATCCCCGGGCGATGAGCCGCGGTTCCCGGCGATCTGCCTGCTTGTTTCAGGTGGCCACAGCGAATTGACGGTAATGAACGGCCCAAGCGAGCACCGATTGCTGGGCCGAACCCGCGATGACGCCGTCGGCGAGGCGTTTGACAAGGCCGCGCGGATCATGGGGCTGGGATTCCCGGGCGGGCCGGCGATCCAGGCCGCGGCCGAAGAGGCCCGCGCGGCGGGACTGGCGCCCTACCGGCTGCCGCGCCCGCGCCTGGCCGACAGCCTGGACTTTTCGCTGGCCGGGATAAAGAGCGCGATCGGCCGCGCCCGCGCCGGCAAGCTGGGGCCCCACGAGCGCGGGCAGATCTTTGGACCGAGCGATCCGGCCGAATTCGAGCGCGCTGAACCGGAGGCGTTCGGTCGCTTGGCGGCGGGCCTGGAGGATGCGATCGCCGACATGCTGATAAGGAACACTCTGGAGGCGGCCCGGCGCCATGGTGCGCAATCGGTGCTCCTTTGCGGCGGTGTGGCTGCCAACCTGCGCCTGCGCTCGCGCCTAAGAGACGAATGCCCGCTGAAGGTGCACGTGCCGGATTTCGCCTATTGCGTGGACAACGGCGCGATGGTAGCGATTTCAGGGCAGATGGGCGGCTGGGGAGAAGATCCTTTTCCGGATATTGATCCGGGATTGAAACTGCCCGAAGCGACTGGGTCCACGAAAGCTTGAAGCTCGAATCGACTCATTAACGGATCAGGAACCGCTCCAAGGATTTGGTTGACTGGCGCATCTGCGTCCGGTCACCTGGGAACCGAAATCCGATTGGATTGAGGGCCCAAACCTCACGAGGCAATCGATTTCAATGACCTTGCTCCCGTCGGCTCCGCTCCGCAATCTTGGTCGGGCCTCGCGGGTGCTTCATTTAGCGTAAATGAGTCTCCGGACTGCCGCTCCAAGACGACCTGATTCACTGGGGTTAGCCAGTTTTGCCGGTTAACCCTCGTTCTCAGCGTTCAATCGCGTATTGTCCGATATAACGTACCATTACCCTATGGCGACGATCTTGCGGAGCGCATCTTTCGACCGTTGGCTGCGCAGGTTGCGTGATTGACGGGCGGTAAATCGTATCGTGGCCAGATTGCTGGCAGTCGAGGACGGACACTTCGGCGATACGCGGCCGGTTGGGAACGGTGTACATGAAATGAGGATTCAT
>CAYXKQ010000210.1:1813-3224 GCA_964465715.1 uncultured Chloroflexota bacterium | reverse complement strand
CCGTGCCCAGAACCACCCGCGAGACGGACCGATCCAGGCAGGTGATGTTGGTAAAGCGCATCTTGCAGGTTCTCCCCTTGCGTCCGGTTCGATCGGTTGGGCGGCGGCGTCCGCCGGACTGTCATTTTGCCGCCGGCGCAGCTACCGGCACGACGCCGCCACGGTTTGAGGCGCATCATGCGTCCGCGCACGTCCAGGGTCCGGATCGCAAATTCCTGCGGATCCCGGTTGCCGAAACCGCCCGATCGCCAATCCTCGGTTCCCGGCATCCCGTCCGGCCGGCCAGCAGCGCCCGTTCTTGCGCCGCCAGGAAGCGGTCCAATTCATCCAGGTCGCCGTTCGGGCAACGTTCCCAAGAGCGCGAATTGTCCGGCCGCTCGTTACGCCGACTCCTCAGCTCACCAGGTCGGTTAGGGGAGGCAGGTCATCCGGCCTTTAGCGGAGCGATTCCACGCCGGCCGCGGTCGCCGCCGCGGCCAGGCGCCGGTCCAGAGTTGCGAGCGGGAGGCTTTTCCGGTGCGCCAATTCCAAGTAAAGGGCGTCATAGTAGGAAAGGCCGTGCGCGATCGCCAGTTCCATGGCTTGGTCCGGCGCGGCTTCACGATCGGTGACGATCGGCAATGCGGCCAGCGACCGGATCCGTAATTCAGCCCCTCGCTCAGGGATCGCAGCCCGCCGTTCCGCCACCAGCAGGGCATTGCTCACTTCGTAGTGCCAGAGTTGCGGCACGGTAGCGCCGGTAACTCGCAAACGATCCAAGGACATTAAGGCTTCTTCATCACCGCCTCCACCGATCAGCCACCGTACCGCGACCGACGCGTCGAGTACGAATCCGCTCAATAACGGTGGTCCGCGTGCCGGGCTTCGAGAATCTCGTCAACCGTAAATTCCGCGGACGGCCAGCTCGCCCGCGCGCGCAGGAACTGGTCGACGGCCCTGTCCCGCTCGGCGGCTTCCCGGTCTGCAACCGGCAACAAGTGGGCGATCGTTTTGCGGTGGCGGGTAATTGCAAATCTCTCGCCCTGCTCCACTTGCCTGAGGATCTCGGCCAGCCGAATCTTGGCTTCAGATGCCTGAACGGTGCGCAATATTCCATTTCCTACCGGTCCGATTGACCAGTCCTTTTTAATCGTTTAAGCATGGCGCCGGTCCACGGATAATCGCGGTCGGACCGGTTGGTCGTCTCGCGGAATCGGGGTTCCTGCTCAGGGCGGGGCGCTCCGGTTGCCAGGTACTTGACCTGGACGGGCGAGAGCGCCACGTCGGCCGCCGCCATGCACTGCTCCAGTTCATCCAGATCGGCAGGCCAAAACACTTCCAGAGAAGCAAATTCCTGGTTCAGCGCGTACGCCAGCGCCACCTGGGTAGGCGCCAGCCCCGGTTCCCCGGCCAACGTGCGGGCTCGCTCGCG
>CAYXKQ010000210.1:0-1803 GCA_964465715.1 uncultured Chloroflexota bacterium | reverse complement strand
ATCGGGGTGTTCGGGCGCCCCTTGCGCGATTGCGAAGAAACCCCTGCACCGGGCCGACCACCCCTGGTTGGCAGCTCCAAGGGCGGCCAGCAGGCTTCATTCTTCGGGAGCCAAGTGCCGGGCGCCCGGCCAGCGCGGCCGGCAGGTAGCCAGCCCGAACTGGTTCGAGAGCAGCGAAACCCCCTGCAGGCAGTTTGATTTCGCGTAGGCGTTGGCCGCCGCCAGGCGGTCGAGGCCCCAGTTGGACGCCCCGACGGCCCCGATCAGGCCGGCGTCGATGTTCTCATTGACCCAGTTCACGTTCCGGGCCGCCTCGAGGTTTGGGTTGTCGCGATGGAACATCCAGGCCTCGACCCGGTCGGTCCCCAACCGCTCGAGGCTGGTGCGGATGTCGCAATCGACCTAAGTCGTGGCCATCCTCGCCAATCCCATCCCCTTTGGAAGACGGTGCGCCCCCTTGGTGACGATGACCACCTGGTCGCGCACGTCGCGCTCCCTGATCCAGCGGCCCAGGAGCTGCTCGGATTCGCCGTGCGCGTGCGGGCCGACCGGCCTCCCGATCCCGTAGGTGCGGGCGGTATCGAGCATGTTGCCGCCGCCGGCCAGGTAAGCGTCCAAGATCCGGGCGCGGGCATCGTTTTCGGAAAGGCGGCAGCCCTCGGTGCCGAGCACCGCCCGCGCCATCGGGCGTCCGATTCCGGAGACCTTCAGGCAGCGCATCGGTCAAACTCCGGGCATTGCGAACCGGCGCCGAAGCCGGTACCGGTTTGGCCGCGACGAAGTCTGGAGTCGTCGGGCGCGCCGAACGCGGCGCAGACAATCAGAACGCTCCCGGGGGCCGGCGCACCGGCCAATTTCAGATCGTCATATGGGTCGATACCGGAATCGGGGCTCGAATACAGCTTCAGCGACCGCAAACCGGATCGCGGCGTCGATCGATTGGACATCGGTCGCAAAAACCCGCTGCGCGTGCGCGAGCATGGCGCAGTTCAGACGATCCACCTGAGCGTCGTCCAGCACCCTGGGATTCAAGCTCCCCTTGATTGCCCGCTCCCGCGGCGGCCCGGAAACTTCCAGCGCGCAAGTTTGACCGTCTCCGCTGGGCGTCAGCTTCAAGATCGGATCAACCGACCCAATGGCGCCCATCAGCATGCCAGCTCGCGGGGAAAATGGCATCCACACAACATGGCCGGTCATTCCTTCGATTAATCTGGCGTCGGTCGCCGCGTGCAATACCTTGTCGGAGGTGATGAATTCACGCTCTCCGCCTGGAACCATCATCAACACCCGGCAATGTGAAAAAGAAGACGCCGCGCAATTGACAAGGTGCCTGAACAGGCCGACGTCGCTATGCGCTAACAGCCGATTCAATTCGACTTCCGCCCGGCTGGGTGAAATTTTCGATTCGGCCACCAGGCGGTCCAGTTCGCGCTTAATCTGGATTAGACCGGACGTGGATCGAACGAATTGGACGGCCATGCTTTCCAGAAAATCGCCCCAATGGCCGGGTCCCGGATCCTGGCCGCTTGCGATCGAACGGACCATGTCCTCGAGCTTGCTGTCCGCGCCGGCGATGAAATCGTCAACCTCGAGCGAACAGTGGGCATCGAACATGCCGACCTGGTCAATGGCGCGTAAGTGCGGCCGGCGGTTTCGCCGACCCAGAAACCATGTCTGCAGATCTCCGCGGCGACCCTCGACGGAGAAGTTTTCCATCAGCATCCGGTTGATTCGGTGTTTTCCCACGCCCTTGCCTGCGTTCCCCGGGTCGCCTTTGCGCATGCCACGCAACCACGCTGATTA
>CAYXKQ010000209.1:0-3231 GCA_964465715.1 uncultured Chloroflexota bacterium | reverse complement strand
ATGTTTGCCGAGTTGAACGCCTATCTGGACAAGCTGCAGGAGTCGTCACCGGCGATCGCGGCGGTCTGCGCCGGCGTTCTGGCGCGCGAGGAAGTTGCCGGGGGCATCACCCACTGGTGGGCGGCCCAGCGCCGCCACCACGCCTTTCGCGGGGGACTGCTCGAGCACGTCCTGGAAATGCTGGCCCTGGCCGAAACCCTGTGCGACCTTTACCAGGAACTGGACCGCGACCTGGTGCTGGCCGGCTGCATCCTGCACGACCTGGGCAAGTTGGTCGAACTCGCCCCGCGCGGCGCCGATTACGGTTATTCGGCCGCCGGTTCGTTGGTCGGGCACATCGCCATTTGCGACAGCTGGGTGGCCGAGGCCTGCGCCGAGGCCGATGCCGGCCCGGAACTGACCATGCGCCTGCGCCACCTCGTGCTCTCGCATCATGGCGAGCAGGCCATGGGGGCGGTGGTGGAGCCGGCCACGCCGGAGGCGATGGCGCTGCACCTGCTCGATTACCTCTCCTCGCAGCTGCGCCAGGCGGTGGACGCGGTCGACGAACTCGGCTCCCCGGGCGCGGTGAACGCCGAGGGCATGGCCAACCGCCGCGACTGGCGATTCCAGCGCTTCTGGTACGGGGGCGCTAGTGCGGGCGAATAGACCGCGCTAGCCGCGAGCCGCCAGGGCGTTGATCTCGCTGCGCCGCAGCAGCGACAGCAGCGCCGGTACCAGACATACGGCCATCAGCGCGATCGCCGGCCCGACTCCCAGCCACGGCGTGAAAAGCGAGCCAAAAACCAGCGGGCCCATCGCGGCCCCGGTCCCCATGAACAGGCCCGAAATCCCATACACCGTACCCTGGTCGGCGGGATCGGAGGCGAGCGCGATCAGGGTCCGACCGAGGGGATTGATCAATCCGGCGCAAAAGCCCTGCAGGGCGCGGGCCGCTACGAACAGCGCCAGATCGCCGGTGAACCCCTGCGGCAAAAACAGGACCACCATGCCCAGAATTCCGACGAACAGCACCTGCCGATAGCCCCACCGGTCGGCCAGGCGGGCGGCCAATACAACTCCGGCGAACATCGTCGCCGCAAAAATGCTGGCCGCCAGGCCGGTGAAAAGGGGCACCCTTGCCGGATCGGTCATCTCCTGGACCCGCAGCGGGATGATGTAGTTGATGCCCAGATTGGTCATCCAGAACCCGCCGCTCAGCAGGCAAGCGAACAGCACGGTTGGGTTGACCGTCGAACGCGCCCGGGCAAGGATTCCGGCCAGTCGCTGGAGCGGACTCAGGCCGGTCGGGGTCGCCAGCGATGGCGGGCGCACGAAACGCTCGCGCGCAAAAAGCAGCACGACCAGGGCGCCGAGCAGCCCGAACCCGCCGCCGACCAGGAACGTTTCCCGGATCCCGATGGCGGCCGCCAGCAGGCCGCCGGCCGCCAGCCCGATCACGCTGCCCAGCACCTGGGCGGCGTCGATCCAGCCCACGACCGTCGCCAGGCGGCGGCGCGGAGTCACCGAGGACACCAGCGCCAGCGCCGCCGAACCCGGTCCGGCCAGCAGGCCGCGGCCCATGATGATCAGGAAGACGATCGGAGCCGAATTCGCAAAAGGCACCAGGAGAGTCCCCAGTGCCGAAAGCGCGATCCCGCGCACCGCCATCGGTTTGCGCCCTATTCGGTCGCCGAGCATCCCCCAGAACGGCGCTCCGACCGCAAATGCCAGTCCCTGGATGAATCCGATGTAACCGGCCCAGACCGCCGATTCGCCGGCCGTAAGGCCGATCTCCTGCAGGTACAGGACCAGGAATGGCATAAAGAACGAGAGGTTGGCGTGGGTGGCGAACATCCCTCCGACCACCGCCAGCGCGGTCCGCAGCCAGGTTTCCCCGAGTTCGGAGAGCGCGGGTCGCGGCACCGTTATCGCGCAGTTTCCCCGGGCCGGGGCCGGCCCGGACCCGGCAATCTCCCGCTCAACGCTGCATTCCGGGCCCGGCGCGGTGCTAACCGCGCGCCGCGAGGGCATTGATTTCGCTGCGCCGCAGCAGCGACAGCAGGGCGGGCAGGAAACACAGCGCCCCAAGCATGAATGCAGGTCCGACTCCGATGGTCGCCGTCAACAGCGTGCCGAACAACAGCGGCCCGGTCGCGGTACCGACGCCCCCGAACACCCCGGACAGTCCGTACACCGTCCCGCGGTCGGCGCGGTCGGAGGCGAACGCGATCAGGGCGCGCCCCAGGGGCATGACCATACCGGTGCAGAATCCCTGCAGCGCGCGGGCCAGCAGGAACGACCACAATTCGCCGGCAAGTCCCTGGGGCACGAAAAGCACGGTAGTGCCGATCAGGCCCGCAAACAGGACCTGGCGATAACCCCAGCGGCCGGCCAGTCGCGCCGCCAGCAGGACTCCGCCGAACATCGCCGCCGCGAACACGCTGGCGGCCAGTCCGGTGTACAGCGCCACCTGGTCGGGCCGCGCGATCTCCTGCACCCGCAGCGGCAAGATGTAGCCGGTCCCCTGCTGTGACATCCACACTCCCGAACTGAGCAGGAATGCAAAGACGATGGTCGGGTTCAGCGTTGAGCGCGCCAGGGCCAGCGCCCCGCCGACGCGCTGTAACGGATTCCGGCCGGATTGCCCCCGGAATTTCTGTGGCCGCACGAATTCCTCGCGCGCCATCAGCAACACCAGCAACGCCCCCAGCAATCCGAAGCTCCCGCCGACCAGGAACGTTCGCTGGATCCCGATCGTCGCCGCCAGCAATCCTCCGGCGGCCAGCCCCAGGCTGATCCCGAGCACCTGGGCGGCATCGATCCAGCCCAGGACCATCGCCAGCCGGTCCCGCGGGGTGACCGCCGACACCAGGGCCACCGCGGCGGTTCCCGGGCCGGCCAGCAGACCTCTCCCAAGGATGATCAGCAGGACCGCCAGGGCCGAGTCAAACACCGGCAGCAGCAGCATCCCGATCGACGATGCGGCCATCGCCCGTACGACCATCGGCTTGCGGCCGACGCGGTCGGCCAGCATGCCCCAAAGCGGCGCCGAGGTCGCAAACCCAACACCCTGGGCAAAGCCGATGTAACCGACCCACGCTGCGGATTCGGTCGGGCTCAGACCCAGTTCCTGGAGATGCAGGGCCAGAAATGGCACAAAGAACGAGTAGCCGCAGAAAGTGGCGAACATTCCTCCCACTACGGCCACCGCGTTGCGCACCCACGGGGTGCCCAGATTGGCGCGGTCAA
>CAYXKQ010000208.1:0-3258 GCA_964465715.1 uncultured Chloroflexota bacterium | reverse complement strand
CGCGGCAGGAGGTAGTCGATCTGGGCGCGCGCGACCTGCAGCTTGCCCTCGGCCGATCCCGCGTGGCGGGCGAATACGTCCAGTATCAGGGCGGTCCGATCGAGGATCTTGCGCCGCGCCCGCCGCTCAAGGTTGCGTTGCTGGCGCGGCTGCAGTTCGGCGTCGAATACGATCGCCTGCGCCTTCAGCCGGGCGGCTTCGGCGACAACCTCGGCGGCCTGTCCGGTCCCGATCAGCAGGGCCGGATTGGGGCGGCGGACCCGCAGCAGGGTCTGCCCGCAGACGCGGGCGCCGGCCGACTCGGCAAGCTCGCCCAGTTCGGCCAGGCTGTCCAGCGGCGTCCAGATGCCGCGCCCGGGTAATTCCAGTCCAACGAGGTAGACCGACTCCCCGGATTCGCGGTTCAAAAGTTGAGTCGCGCCAGTCTGTCCATCGCCTCGTCCAGGCGCGCATCCGGTGTCGTCAGCGAAATCCGGAAGTAGCCGTCCCCGCCGGGCCCGAATCCCAGTCCCGGCGTGACCACGACCCCGGCCTCGTCGATGACGTGGGCAGCCCAGGCACTGGAATCAAAGCCCTCCGGCACCGGTGTCCAGACATAGAGGCTGGCGGCGGGGACTTCGGGCGCCAGCCCCATCCGGCGCAGCGCCGCCACCACGCGGTCGCGACGCGCCTGCAGGATCTCGTTGCGCCCGCTGATCCACTCCTCGGGCATCTCCAGGGCGGCCACCCCGGCGGCTTCGACCGCGGCGAACATCCCTGAGTCCATGTTGCTCTTGACTCGCGCCAGCGCCTCGATGACGTCGGCGTTGCCGGCAGCCCAGCCGATCCGCCAGCCGGTCATGTTGTAGGTCTTGGAGAGCGAATGGAACTCGACGCAGTAGTCGAGCGCGCCCGGCAGCGCCAGGGCGCTGGAAGCGCGGAATCCGTCGAACGTGACCTCGGAATATGCCGCGTCCTGGCAGAGCAGGATTTGATTCCGGCGGCAAAAATCCAGGGCATCGGCAAAGAACTCCTGGGAACCGGCCGCGGCGGTTGGATTGTTGGGATAGTTCAGCCACATCAGCTTGGCCGCCTCCCGGTCCATCGGGTCGATCTCCGAGAGATCCGGGGTCCAGCCGCGTTCGGCCAGCAGCGGCATGTAGGAGACCCGTCCACCGACCAGTTCGGTGCCGATCGAATAGACCGGGTATCCCGGATCCGGAACCAGCACCAGGTCGCCCGGATCGACCAGTGCGATCGGGGCGTGCGCGATCCCTTCCTTGGATCCGATGAGGGGCACGATTTCGCGGTCCGGGTCCAGTTCGATCGCAAACCGGCGACGGTACCAGTCGGCAATGGCGCGCCGGAACTGCGGTATGGCGGTCTCGTTGTACCGGTGGTAGGTGGGATTGCCGGCCGCCTCGCGCAGTCGTTCGATCACCGGTTCCGGCGTCGGCAGATCCGGATCTCCGATGCTGACCGGGATCACGTCGACGCCGGCGGCGGCCTTCTCGGCTCGCAGCGCATCCAGTCGCGCAAACAGGTAGGGCGGCAGTTCGGCGATGCGACGCGCGATCAGGGTTTTGCTGTCGAGGGTCAATTGACCAACCTTTGCGGGATTTGGGCCAGCCGGCTCAATGTATCCAATTGCTTTCGAAAACGGTCACCGCCGGCCCGACCAGGATCAGATCGTCATGCTCGTGATCCCACTCGGCTTCCAGGCGGCCGCCGTCGACCTGGAGGCCGACCCGCCCGAATTCAACCGTCCCGGTCTTCATCGCCGCCGCAACCGTGGCGCCGGCGCCTGAACCGCAGGCCAGGGTGATGCCGGCGCCGCGCTCCCAGACCCGCATCCGCAACGTTGGTCCATCGCGCGATTCAACCGGAGCGTACACCTCGAAGTTGGTGCGCTGGGGAAATGCCGGGTGGTGCTCGACCTGCGGTCCAATGCGCTCGAGGTCGAAATCCTCGGGCGAATCGACTCGGGCTACCGCGTGGGGGTTGCCCATGCTCACGCAGGTCAATTCGATTTCCTGGCCATCAATCGCCAGCGGCACCTCGATCGCCATGTCGGCGGCCAGGGTGGTGGGCACCGCCGCCGCGTCAAGGTCCGGCACGCCAAGCGAGGTTGCCACCTTGAGTCCGTGCGGTCCGTCACCCAGGACCTGGACCCAGAGCGGCCCGGCGCCGGTCAGCACGCCGGTGCGGTCCAGCCCGATCTCGTCCCGGTCATAGAGATATTTGGCAAAGCAGCGTATCCCGTTGCCGCACATCTCGGCAGAGGAGCCGTCCGGGTTGTACATGACCATCTCGAGGTCCTCCCCGGGACCTCCCCGAACCAGCAGCACCCCGTCCCCGCCGACCCCGAAGTGGCGGTCGCACACCGACCGGGCGAACCGTGGCCAATCACGCTCGCCTTCCGAGCGCGTATCGACAAGCACGAAGTCGTTGCCGGCTCCGTGCAGCTTGGTGAATCGCATGGGTCTCACTTAGGTGATCGGCAACCTGGCCGGGACGATTAGCGCCAGAGCCTGCGGCAATCGCGGTCGGTCGGGTTCAAGCCATTGAATGCGCATTTTATTTCTCAGATAGGTCATCTGCCGGCGCGCGTACCGATTGGTCGCGGTCCGGATCCTCTGTTCGGCCGCGGCCAGGTCGCAGCGCCCCAGCAGGTAATTGACGCACTCTGCGTAGCCGATCGTGGTCTGCAGAACCGGTGCCTGGCCGTAGGCGGCAAGCAACCGGCGCACCTCGTCGGTAAGTCCCGAAACCAGCATCGTCCGGGTCCGCCGGGTGATTGCTTCGGTCCGCCGGGCAGGCGTATCAAAGAGGCCCAGGACGATCGCCGGATGCTTCGGCCAACGCTTGACCGTCGCGCCGCGGTCCAGCAGGATCCGCCGCTCCAGGGCCCGCAGCACGCGTCGCGGGTTCCTGGGGTCGACTGATCGGCCTGCCACCGGGTCGACGGTGACGAGCCGCTCGAACATTTCCTGCAGTCCGTGAACCCCAAGATCCCGCTCCAGCGTCCCGCGCAACTCGGGGTCGGCCGGCCCAGGTGCGAATCCGGCCAACAGCGCATGGACGTAAAGCGCGGTCCCGCCTACAACCACCGGGACCCGGCCTTGGGACCTGATCGCGGTGATCGCATCGTTTGCATCACGGAGGAATTCGGACAGCGCGTACGGGCAGTCCACCGTCCGAACGTCCAGCAGGTGGTGGTCGATCCCGCCGCGCTCGGACGATGTGGGTTTGGCGGTCCCGATATCCATCCCGCAGTAG
>CAYXKQ010000207.1:0-3261 GCA_964465715.1 uncultured Chloroflexota bacterium | reverse complement strand
GGAACAAGCACGGCTGGTCGATGAAGCGATCGCCGAGATCGGCGGCCGGTCGAGGTGATTCGAGACCGCCATTCGGCGCGCCGGCTGGTGCGCTCGTACGTGGATGCGGTAATCGCCGACGCGCAGGCCAACGCGAGCTGGCTCGCCTGGGACGAGGACCTGGAGGTGCTGGGCCGAATTGGCGCCGATCGCGATTTCTCCGCCGCGCTGGACGAACGCGCCGGCCAACCCGGCCAGGTCGAGGACCTTTTGGCGGGAATCTGCGGTGAGCGCGGGATCGCGCTGACCCAGATCCTCGCCGGAGCCGGCCACATCGAACTGCTGGAAGGCATTCGGGACCGGTTCCAGCGCCGGTCCAGCATCGAAGGTCCCCTGGACCGGGTGCAGATTACCTCGGCCCAGCCGCTGCCGTCGGCGCAGGTGGACGAGCTGACCTCGCAACTTGCCCGCGAAGGTCGCGAAGTGGTCCTGCAGACTCGCGTGGACCCCGGCCTGATCGGCGGCGTCGTGGTGCGACTGGGCGACTGGCGCTACGACTTCTCAATTCGCTCACGCTTACAAGCCCTTCGGCGATCCATCAACTGACACTGAATCGGTAAAGCAATATGGCCCAATCTCCGCAAGATATCGCCGCGCTGCTGCGGCAGCGCATCCAGGACCTGGATCCCTCGACCGACGCGGCGAACGTCGGGACGGTCGTGGAAGCCGGCGATGGGATCGCCCGAATTCACGGGCTCTCGCAGGCGCTGGCCGGCGAGCTGGTCGAATTTCCCGGCAACGTGCTCGGCATGGCCCTCAATCTTGAAGAGGACTCGGTCGGAGCGGTCTTGCTGGGCGAGTTCGGCCACATCCGCGAAGGCGACGAGGTCCGGGCGACCGGGCGGGTGGCCCAGGTGCCGGTCGGCGAGGCCCTGCTGGGGCGGGTAGTCTCCGCGGTCGGCGAGCCGATCGACGACCGGGGGCCGATCGCCACCGAGGAATTCGACGTGATTGAAAAGGTGGCCCCGGGCGTAACCGCCCGCGCCAACGTCGACACTCCGCTGCAGACCGGGATCCGAGCGATCGACTCGATGATTCCGATCGGGCGCGGACAGCGCGAACTCATCATCGGCGACCGCCAGATCGGCAAGACCGCGGTCGCGATCGACACGATCATCAATCAGCGCGAGACCGGCGTCAAGTGCATCTACGTCGCCGTCGGCCAGAAAGCCGGCCAGGTCGCCCAGGTCCGCGCGGTGCTGGAGCAGCACAACTCGATGGACCACAGCGTAATCGTCGCCGCGACCGCTTCCGACCCGGCCGGGATGCAGTACATCGCTCCATTCGTGGGCTGCACCATTGGCGAATACTTCCGCGACCGCGGGCAGGACGCGCTGGTGATCTACGACGACCTGACCAAGCACGCCTGGGCCTACCGGCAGATTTCGCTGCTGCTGCGCCGCCCGCCCGGGCGGGAAGCATATCCGGGCGACATCTTCTACCTTCACTCCCGGCTGCTTGAGCGGGCGGCGCGGATGAGCGAGGCCGTAGGCGGCGGCTCGCTGACCTCGTTGCCGATCATCGAGACCCAGGAAGGCGACCTGACGACCTACGTCCCCACCAACGTGATCTCGATCACCGACGGACAGATCTACCTGGAGCCGAGCCTTTTCAACGCCGGTAACCGTCCCGCGATCAACGCCGGGCTGTCAGTCTCGCGGGTGGGTGGCGACGCCCAGCTGCGCAGCATGCGTTCGGTGGCCGGCGGGCTGCGGCTGGCCCTGGCCCAGTACCGGGAAGTGGCCGCGTTCGCCCAGTTCGGGTCCGACCTGGACCCTGCCACCCAGCAGCAGCTCACGCGCGGCCAGCGCCTGCTCGAGATCCTCAAGCAGGACCAATACCAGCCGCAGTCGGTGGTCGACCAGGTCATATCGCTGCGGGCCGGAACGTCCGGGCAGGCCGACGCGGTCGATGTCGAGGACGTGCGCCGGTTCATCACCGAACTGATCGAACACGTGCACGCGAGCAAGTCCGAACTGGTGTCCTCGATCGCCGCCAGCGGACGAATCGAGGATGACCAGATGGCTGAATTGGACGAGGCCATTTCGGCGTTCGCTGCGACCGGGTTCATGGCCGGGACGGACGGCTAGGGTACTGCCCGATGGCCAGCCTGCGTGACATCCGCACCCGGATCAACGGGGTCGACGCCACCCGTCAGATCACCCGGGCCATGCAACTTGTCGCCACCTCGAAGATGTTCAAAGCCCAGGAGGCGGTGCGGCGCAGCCAGGCCTACGCCGATACGATCCGCCGGATGGTGGCCGGACTTTCGGCGGCCGACCCCGATCTTGTCGGTTCCCATCCCCTGATGCGACCCGCCGATCCATCCGGGCGGACCGCGCTGGTGGCGTTCACCACCAATCGCGGCCTGGTGGGAGCGCTCAATACCAACGTAGCCCGGGTGACGCTTGAGCGCGCCCGCGGCCTGACGGCGGAGCATCCCGACTCGGACCGGGTCCTGATCGCCATCGGGCGCGTCGGGGTGCGCATGCTCGGCGGCTCGCTGCCAACCCACGCCCAGTTCACCGATTTCCCCGATCAACCCGGCGCCGACGACGTCCGCGCGCTGGCGACCATGCTGGTCGAGGGTTACGCCAACTCCGAATTCGACGCAGTGGAGATCGTCTACCCTAGATTCGTCAACACCGTCTCGCAATCGCCGCTGGCCGAGCGCCTCTTCCCGCTGCGCGAACTCCAGGCGGGAGAGCCCGCCCACAATCTCCAGTACATCTACGAGCCATCGCGGTCGGCGACGCTGGATGCGCTGCTGCCACGGTTCGTCGAGTCCCGGCTATTGCAAATTGCGCTCAATGCCGCCGCCAGCGAGCACTCGGCACGAATGGTGGCGATGCGCAATGCCACCGAAAACGCCAACGAGCTCATCGATTCACTGACACTGACCTACAACCGCCAGCGTCAGGGTGCGATCACCAGCGAAATGATCGATATCGCCTCGGGCGCCAACGCCCAGGCCAGCTAACCCGAATCCACCTCCGCTAATCGCTAACCCCCAACAAAGAGGAACAACATGGCAACCGGCACAATCGCCCAAATCATCGGTGCGGTCGTCGACGTCGAATTCGATTCCCAGTCGATGCCCGGCATATACAACGCGCTGACGGTCGAATCGGGCGACGGCGAACAGGTGGTCATGGAAGTCCAGCAGCACGTTGGCAACAACTGGGTCCGCTGCATCTCGATGCGCCCCACCGAGGGGCTGCG
>CAYXKQ010000206.1:0-3281 GCA_964465715.1 uncultured Chloroflexota bacterium | reverse complement strand
CCCCCGAACCCCCTCGAAACTCACCCCATCTGGGCTATACTAATAATACAATTGCTCATTACAAACAAAACTACGTATGACGCGGCCGGACCGGTTCAGGACCCGGCCAGCTCCTCCCACGGGAACCGTGAGAGGTCCGGGATCGCAAAGTCGGGCCGATCGGCCGGGGCGGTGCGCTCCAGGTCGGCCCGGTCCGATACACCGGTAAAGACCAGCACCGAGCGCGCCCCCAGGGCCTTGGCGGCGCCGATGTCGGTCTCCAGGTTGTCGCCCACCAGCACCAGGTCCCGGGGCCGGGCGTCCTCGCGCCTGAGGATCTCGTCGAACATCCGGGTGGCCGGCTTGCCGACGGTAATGGGTTCGACCTCGGCCGAATAAGACAGCGCCGTGGCCAGCGCGCCGCCGCCGGGCAGCGAACCGTCCGACCAGGGGAAGTTCCGGTCGTGCGAGGGCACGACCAGGCGGGCTCCGCCGTGGCGCAGCGCCCAGTGGGCGTGCGAGAGCACGCGGAAGCTCAGGTCCAGGTCCAGGCTGGCCACGACCACGTCGACCGATCCTTCGTCGAGAAAGCGCACCGTGTCGATCCCGGCCTGCTCGATCTGCTGGGCCAGGTGCTCGGTCCCCATGACCAGCGCCCGCCGGGCCGGCGGATCCAGCTCGGCCAGGACCCAGGCGGTGGCGTCGGCGGCGCAGACGACGTGTTCGGGGCGGGCCGAGATTCCAAGGTCGCTGAGCCGGCCGGCGATCGCCCCGGCCCCGTAGTGGGTGTTGTTGGTCCCGAAATACACCGGGTATCCGAGCCGGCGGGCGCGGTTGACCGTGGCGGCGGCGTGCTCGATCAGGGCGCTGCCGCGATAGATGACCCCGTCAAGGTCGAAGGACAAGATCACGGCCGGATCCGGCTACCCGGCCGAGCCGACATCAGGGTCTGCGCCAATCGGCTAGTCGCTGTAGACGCCGTTCACGACGACCTCGCGCGGCCACGAACCCGCTAGCACGTCGACGACCGTCCGGGCCGCGTCCTCGGACATGCGCATGGTCGACTCCGAGGTGACCCCGGCCACGTGCGGGGCCATGATCAGGTTGTCGAGCCCGCGCAGCGGAGAGTCGTCCTCGAGCGGCTCGGACTCGAAGACGTCCAGACCGGCCCCGCCGATCTGTCCCGAACGCAGGGCCGCGGCCAGCGCCCTTTCGTCGACGAGCTGGCCGCGCGCGGTGTTCACCACCAGCGTGGTCGGCTTCATCAAGGCCAGCCGTTCGGAGTTGATCAGATGGAAGGTCTCGGGGGTGTTCGGGGCGTGCAGGGTGATGACGTCGGCGCGCCCCACCAGGTCGTTCACATCGGTCAGTTCGATCCCGCGCGCATTGACGAACTCCATGTCCGGGTAGGCCTCGTTGGCGATCACTTTCATGCCGAACGCCTGGGCGCGTTCGGCGACCCGGCGCCCGATCCGGCCCAGCCCGACGATCCCGATGGTCTGGCCGAAGATGTCGCGGCCCATGACGCGCTGGAACGACCCCGCGGCGACGCTCTCGTGGTTCCCGAGCAACTGCCGCGAAAGCGCCAGCGCCAGCAGCATCGCGAACTCGGCCACCGAATCGGCGTTGGCGTACGGAGTGATGGTCACCGCCACGCCGTGCTCGGCGGCGGCGGCATGGTCGACGGCGTCGAAGCCGACTCCGGTGCGGGCGATTACCTTTAGTTCGGGAGAGCTCTCGATGACCCTGCGGTTGATCGGCTGGCCGCCGAGGATGACTCCGGTGATTTCAGGCATGATCTGGAGCAGACTGTCGGTGACGTCATCCTCGCTGGGGATACCGACATAGGACGGCCCCTGGACGTATTCGTGTCCGGCGTCGGTGACGATGCTGCGAATGCGGTCGACGAGTGGACCGGAAATGGACGAGGTGAACCCCAATACCTTGGCCATGGGTGCTCCTGGGGAAACGCGGCCCGATGCGGCCAGCGCAAAATGATCGCGGGCCCGGCCGGATCAGCTGGGCACCGCAACTATTTTCCGCCTTACCGCCTCCACCAACGCAGATGAGCGCCATTGCGGTGGCCATTGGCCCCGCCGACACCGACGCGGCTCTGGCGCGCCTTGGGGAACTCTCCGGCCGCGCCGACCTTATCGAGCTGCGGCTGGACATGATGGGGAGTTTCGATCTCCCGGTCCTGGCGGCCGCCCAGGGGCCGCCGCTGCTAATCACCAATCGGGCCCGGGCCGAAGGCGGATTCGCCGACGGCGGCCCGGCCGAGCGCCTGCGGCCGCTCAGGGAGGCCATTGATCTGGGCTGTGCCTACGTCGACGTGGAGGCCGACCTATACCCGCTGCTGGGCGAACGCGGCAGGACCAAGATCATCGTTTCCGAGCACGACTTTGCTGCCACCCCGCCGGACCTGGAAGCGCGTTTCGATCGCCTGGCCGGGCTGGGGGCTGACGTGACCAAGATCGCGGTGACGCCGCAGCGTGCCGTGGAAGCTCTCCGACCGCTTGAGCTCCTGGCGCGGGCCACCGGGCCAACCGTGGCGATAGCGATGGGTCCGCTGGGGCTCGTATCGCGGATTGCGGCTTTGCGCTTTGCAGAATGCGCGTTCACCTATGCGACCGCCGATGACGATGCCGGCACCGCCCCGGGCCAGATCCCGGTCTCGAGGATGCAGGGGGCTTTCCGGGCCGGTTCGATCTCGCCCGCGACACGGTTGTTTGGCCAGTTCGGGGGCGGTTCCAGGTCTCTTTGGCTGGCCGCGCGGGTTACCCGGCTGCTGGCCAACGCCGGCCTGGACGGAGTGTGCATCCCGCTGGAGCCGGAGCTTTCCTCCGGCGATTCCCGGTTGCGACTGGCCGGGCTTGGCTTCGCCGGTTTCTGGGAGGTCGGAGGGGGCTGTTTCGATCCACACGGGCGCCGGACGGGCGGCCGGGCGGTCGATCCCGAGGAGGCCGCCGGGCTGCTCGGGCGCCTGGCTTGAACGCCGCCGCCGGTTGCCGGCGCGGCGAAAATTGACCCGTGTCGCACTTGACCCAGAAATTCCCGCGGTTGTGACCATCCGCCGCACCGGTATCGTCCGGCGACTGCTGCTGCTGTCGTCAGCGCTGCTGGCGGTCGCCCTCCTGGCCACGCCGGCCGGCGCCCTGGTGGGGGCCGGCGACTCGCCCGGCATCTGCGGATTCGAGGCGAAACTGCGCGCGGCCGTAGAAGACGCGCTCGACATTGCCTGGCCGAATTGCGACGAAGTCACCGACACCAACTTGGCCTCGATCGGCGAACTGGATCTGAGC
>CAYXKQ010000205.1:0-3294 GCA_964465715.1 uncultured Chloroflexota bacterium | reverse complement strand
GTCGATTTACGAGCTGATCGAGCCGTTCGGTGGTTACGGCTTCAACAAGGCGCACGCCTTCTACTACGGGACGGTCGCCTACTGGACCGCATACCTGAAAGCCAATTACCCGCGCGAATTCATGGCTGCGGTGCTTACGACCGCCGCCGGCGATTCGACCAAGCTGGCGGCCGCCATCAGCGAGAGCCGAAAGCTTGGTATCGAGGTCGAGCCGCCCAGCGTGGCAAGGTCCGGCGCCGACTTTGAGGTCGACGGTCCCTCGATTCGGTTCGGCCTCGCCTCGATTAAGGGCATCGGTCGCGCGGCCGCCGAAACGATCGTAGCCAAGCGCGGTTCCGGATACACCGACATGCCCGACATGTGCAAGCGCGCTTCCGACCAGATCGGGCGTCTGCAACTGGAGAGGCTGGCCAAGGCCGGGGCGCTCGACGAATTCGGCGAGCGCAACGCCCTGTTGGGGGCGATCGATCCGGTGATCCGGCACCTGCAATCGCTCAGGTCCAGCGGACTGCTCGACCAGCAGTCGCTTTTCGGGGCGATGCAGCACGGCCCCGGCAACGGCGAGGCCGGCATCTCGTTCGCGCTGCCGCCGGTCGAGGCGGCCAGCCCCGAGGAATGCGCCGGCTGGGAGCGCGAGCTCTTGGGGATCAACTTCACGTCCGACGCCATGGACGAGGTGATCGAACGCCTGAGAGCGGGCCGGTTGCAGCTGCCGGACCAGATCGACGTCGACAAGACCGGGGCCAAGGTTGCCACCGGCGGAGTGGTCAGCGGGCTGCGCAGTTTCCGGACCCGCAACAACAACCAGATGTGCGCGTTCCAGCTTCTGGCCGGTGGGTCCGGCGGACTGGCCGTGACCGTACTTCCCCGGATGTACGAGAAGTCGCGCCAGTATCTGGAGGAAAACACCCGGCTCTGGCTGACCGGGCGGGTCGAGTCGGACGGCCCCGGGGTCCGGCTCCTGGTTGGCGATGAAGACACGGTGGCGCCGCTCTCGCAGCTGCCGACCGATGGACCGCCCCTGGATATTTCCGCGCAGCGACCCGGCCCCCGGCGCCGCCGGTCCCGCGACCGGCCCGAACCGCGGCCGAATCCCTCGCCGTCGGTCGCACCCCCCGAGCGCGCGCTGCGCTTGCGAATCCGCCTCTGCGGCGACGAGAACGCCGACCGCAGCGCGCTCGCCAAGCTCGCCGATTGCCTGCGCGGCAATCCGGGTCCGAACCCGATCGAGCTTGAGTTGACCGGGCAGGGCCGGCCCTTGCTGCTGTCCGTGCCGGAACCCGCCGGGGATCCGGCCGGGTTCTTGCAGGATCTGCCGGAATCCGTCGAATTCGTCCAGGGCGGGACCCCGCAGGCCTGACCCATAATCGGGATGGGACCCCGGTTCGCCGGGAGACCTACGCGGGTTGCCGAAACCGCGAACCCGATGTACGCCCCAGTTGCTAGTAGGACATTGCCGCGCAGATGAAAGTCGGATTCATTGGTCTCGGGACCATGGGCTTGCCGATGGCCGCCAATTTAATCAAGGCCGGGCATGAGACCGTTGTCTGGAATCGAACCGCATCCAAGGCCGAACCGCTCGTTGCCGCCGGCGCCAAGCTGGCCGATTCGCCGGGTGACCTGGCCGCCGAATGCGAAGTGGTGGGAGCCTGCCTTCTGCTGCCGCAGATCTCCGAGGACATATTTCTCGGCGAGGGCGGTGTGGTCGAGCGCGCGGCGCCCGGCTCCACCCTGATCGATTTTTCGACCAATGGCGTCGACACCGCCGAGAAGTGCTACGCGGCGGCCAAGGAGAAGGGGATCGGTTACCTCGACGCGCCGATTTCAGGCGGTCCCTGGGGGGCCGAAGCGGGCACCCTGGCGATCATGGTCGGCGGCGACCAGGCGGCCTACGATCACGCCCAGCCGGTGCTGGACGTGCTGGGCGGGAACGTCAATCTGATGGGCGGACCGGGCGCCGGTTCGGTTACCAAACTGGCCAACCAGGTCATCTTCGCCGCCCAGCTGGCAATTGCCGGCGAGGCGTTCGTGATGGCCCAGAAGTTCGGTCTCGACCCCGAACGTCTGCTGGACGTCCTGCAGTCGGCGACAGCGGCCTCGGCCTCGCTGGACCGCAACTTCGGCATGAAGGTCCTAAAGCGCGATTTCGACCCGGCGTTTTCGGTTGACCTGCTGGCCAAGGACCTTGGCCTGACGTCCGATCTCTGCCGCTCGCTCGGCGTTCGCAACAACGTCGGATTGCAGGCCGAGATCTTCATGCGGGAAGCCCAGGCGCTGGGTCACGGCGGCATGGACATCACTGCCGCCGTCCTCACGCTGGAGCACCTGGCCGGCGTGGAAGTCAAGCCCCTTTGAACGTGCTTGGGGGATGATTCCCGGCCGGAGGTAGCGTGCGCCGCCTGCTGGTGAACTGGGTTGCCGCGGTCGCGGGCCTGGCGACGGCGGGGGCGCTGCTCGGGGGAACGCTGGACCTGCCGCCGCCGACCTCCGAGGAATACTGGCGTACCCTGGCCGGATTTGCGGCCGCGTTCGCAGTCCTCTCGACCTACGTAAGGCCGCTGGTCTTTCGGATGCTGGGACCGGTCGGCTGCGCATTGACCGTGCTCACGCTGGGCTCGATCCATCTGGTGGCGGCCGGCCTACTTTTCTGGCTGACCCTGCAACTTCCCCTGGCGGTGTCGGTCGATGGGCCTTTGACCGCCCTGGCGACCGCGGCCATCATTGCCGCAATCTCGGTAATCGCCTGGCAGATCCTGGGGTCCGACGAGCGGGACCGTGGCCGGCGATGAACGGCGAGGCGGGGCTGCTGGACCGCGCCCGGGTGGAGTTGGCAGAAACAGACCGCCCACTGGCGCTGCACGTGCTGGCCCGGGCGGTCTATCGCACCTCATCGCCGATACCCAATCGGCTTTATGCCCGCCTGGCGGCGGCGATCGATTCGGACCGGCGCTTTCACCGCAGCCAGGGAATGGTGTCGCTGGCGGCCTGGGAAATGCGCGACGTTGGTCTGCAGAATGCCGAATTTGTCGCAATCGACGTCGAGTCCAACGGCGGGGCTTCCGGCCGGCATCGCATCGTGGAGCTCGGCGCGGTCCGATTCGGATTGGACGGCGTACGGGGCCGTTTCGAGACCCTTGTGGCCTGCCCCGAACCGATCGCCCGTGCAGTCACCAGGATCACCGGGATCCGCTCTGCGATGCTGGCCGGGGCGCCCAGACCGGCGGAGGCCGTGGAGGCATTGTCCGAATTCTGCCTGGGCGCGGTCCTGGTTGCCCACAACCTGTCTTCGGATCT
>CAYXKQ010000204.1:0-3309 GCA_964465715.1 uncultured Chloroflexota bacterium | reverse complement strand
GTCGGATCCGAAGCGGTTGATCGCCACTACCGCCGGCAGACCAAACCCGCGCACTATCCCGATCATGTGAGCCAGGTTCTCGGTCCCCGCCTCAACCGCTTTCAGGTCCGGCTCGGCGAGCCGATCGCGGGCGACGCCGCCGTGGTGGCGCAGCGCCCGGACCGTCGCCACCACGACCGCCGCGCTAGGATCCAGGCCGCTGCCGCGGCATTTGATGTCCATGAATTTCTCAAAGCCCAGATCGGCCCCGAATCCGGCCTCGGTCAGCACGAAATCGGCATAACCGAGCGCCAGGCGATCAGCGACAACCGAGCTGCAACCGTGGGCGATGTTCCCAAAGGGGCCGGTGTGGACGAACGCGGGCTGGCCCTCGGTCGTCTGGACCAGGTTCGGCAGCAGGGCATGCCGCAGCAGCGCCATCAACGACCCGACCGCCCCCACGTCGCCGGCGGTAACCGGCTCGCGGCGCTGGCCGATTGCCACGGTCACCCGCGAGAGCCGGCGCCGCAGATCGTCGAAGTCGGTCGCCAGCGCCAGGACGGCCATGATCTCGGAGGCCGGCACGATGTCGAAACCGGTTTCGCGCAGAGGGGCATTGCCCGCCCCGCCCAGCCCGGTGGTGATATTGCGCAGGGCGCGGTCCTGGATGTCCAGGACCCGGCGCCAAGTGATGGCACTGGTCCGGACTCCCGACACCTGGCCACGCTGGATCGCGTTCTCGGCCAGCGCCGCCAGCAGGTTGTGGGCCGAGGAAACCGCATGCGCGTCGCCGGTGAAGTGGACGTTTATTTCGTCCTCGGGCACGACTCGCGCACGGCCTCCGCCGGCGCCACCACCCTTGAGCCCGAAAATCGGACCCAGGGACGGCTGACGCAGCGTGACGGCGGACTTTAGGCCGAGTTTTCCCATACCCTGGGCCAGGGCCACCGAGGTGGTAGTCTTGCCCTCCCCGGCCGGGGTCGGGGTCATCCCGGTGACAACGATCAACTTCCCGGTGGGTCGGTCGCGGATGGCCTCGAGCGAGACCTTGGCCTTCGTATTTCCGTACGGAATAAGGTGCCCTTGCTCGATGCCGAGCTGTTCGGCAACTTCGAGAATGGGGCGCAATTGGCGGCCTTCGATCCAGCCGCGGCTACGGGCGCTCGGCGGCGGCCGAAAAACCGCACCCGGTTCGGTTCAACCGTGGCAGTTCAGGCACCCCTAAGCAACCGGTACCCGGTCACGCCGCAGGTGAGGTAGAAGAGCGGATTGATCAGCGTCCACATCTCCAGGTGGATGTCGGCGGCGCCGGGTTCGCTCTCGGGGAAGAAAGAGAAGAACCAGTTCCAGTAAAACCAGGCCGCCAGCACCAGCGATGCAAAAAACAGCAGATTCACCGTCAGCCAGCGACGGGTGACGGGACCATCGCTGGAATTGGCCCGATCAAAGGCGCGCTTGACGGCAGCATTTGCCGCCAGGGCCACGAGGACCGAAAACGCCATGAAGTAGTTAAGAGCTTCCCAGTAGGGGTAGCTGTCCGACCCGTCGTGAATCAGCGGCGTGATCACCCAGAGGAGCCAGGCTGCAACCGCGGTTGCAAGCAGCACGGCGCCGAGTGCCGCTGAGACTGTCCGCATCCTCGTCTTCTTCAATTTCTCCACAGGTTTGGGCGCACCGCCAAGATTATGCGAATGCCAGTCCGTCCCGGCCACGCGGTCGGCCGGATCGGGAGACTTTATATAGACTTTGATTCGTCTCCAGAAGAGCGCGGAAGTAGCTCAGTTGGTAGAGCGTCTCCTTGCCAAGGAGAAGGTCGCGGGTCCGAGTCCCGTCTTCCGCTCCAGGTAACCTCGGGCGCAGTCTGGCGCCCCAACTCCGACTTACCCCAAGGTGGAACCTTGCCCTCTTCCAGCGAATTGATCGGCGATGGCACCGCCAGGCTGACGATTGAAATACCGGTCGAGGACCTGCAGCGCGAGTACCAGAACGCCGCCCGCCGCATCGCCCAGCGCCAGAAGATACCCGGCTTCCGGCCCGGCAAGGCCCCGCCGCGCGTGGTCGAGCGGATGTTTGGAGAAGCGGCGATCAAACTCGATGCGATCGAACGCCTGGTGCCGCGCACATTCGACCGCGCCCTGGCCGAGCAAGACCTCGAGATGGCCGATCAGCCCGAGTTCGAATACCCTGAATCGGGCGACGGCGAACTCGACTTCTCGCGCACGTTCACCTATTCGGGCACCGTTCCGCTGGTGCCCACGGTCACCCTGGGCAACGCCCGCACCATCAGCCTGCGCCGCCGCCCGATCGAAGTAAGCGACGAGGAGATATCGCAACAACTTGAGGCGATCCGCTCCAGCCGTGCCGAGATGGTCGACATCGAGGAAGCCGAGCGCGAACTGGGCGGCGAGGACATCGCCCGCTTTGATTTCCGCGAACGAATCGACGGGGAAGACCGGATCGAGCGCGAGGGCCTGGCGGTGAGCATGTCCAATCCGGGTTTTGCCGACGGATTCGCCGACCAGGTGCTGGGCATGCGCATCGGCGACGAGAAGGAGTTCGAACTCGCGTACCCCGATTCCTCGCCGATCGCGGCGGTGGCCGGCAAGCAGGCCCAGTACCGGGTCAAACTGGTCGGTTTGACCGAGCGCACCCTGCCCGAATTGAATGACGACTTCGCCGCGTCCGTCTCGCAGGTGGAGAGCGTCGAAGAGCTGCGCGAACAGATGCGCGAGGAGATGGCCGAATACCGCGAGCGCGAGGACCGCTCGCGGCTGCAGAACGAGGCCCTGGCGGCGCTGATCGACAAGTCCGACTTCACCATCGCCGAACGCCTGATCGACAACCAGGCCCAACAGCTGCTGGACGCCCGGGTGGCCGACTTGACCCGGCGCGGCATGGCCCTGGAGACCTTCCTGGCCCAGCGCGGGATGGACGAGGAGTCCTTCCGCCAGCAGGCCCAGGAGGACGCCGAGGACATGATTCGCAATTCGCTGACGATCCGCGAATTCGCCAGTGCCCGCGAGATCGCCGTCGGCCCCGCAGACCTCGAGGCCCGGTTGACCGAGATGTTTGCCACCTACCCCGAGGGCGAACAGGAAGCGCTGCGCAATCACTACCTGAACCAGATGGGGATCGAAGGCCTGGCCGGTCAGCTCCTGCAGGAAAGGGTCCTGGACCAGCTCCTGGAAGAGGTCAATATCCAGGATCCGCTGGGCGCTGAAGGCAAAGACCCGGGTGAGGACGAGGCCGCCGACGAGGCCGCCGAGCACGAAAAAGAGTCCGGCGAGGGCGGATAATCTGGGGCGTCCGATCGGCGTCTGCGCCGATTGG
>CAYXKQ010000203.1:0-3310 GCA_964465715.1 uncultured Chloroflexota bacterium | reverse complement strand
GATGCGGCGGCAGCGGATTGTTGGTTGCCAGGGTGTATTGCGTGGCGCCCAGGTACGACTGGCCGGTGGTGCCGATCCGACCGTTCGACCAGGGCTGGCGGGCGGCCCATTCCACCGTGTCGTAGCCGTCCTCGACCTCCTGAAACAGCGGATCGTAACCCTCGCCCTCGGATCCGAAGCGGGCCCGGCAGTCCTGGATGAGGACCGCGTAACCGCGCTCGGCAAAGAACCAGACGGGATGTGCCGGGTTGTCGACGTAGACGTCTTTGCCGTAAGGGCTGCGAGTGACCAGTACGGGGTGTTGGCCCGGAGCCCGGGGTCGGACCACGTCGCCCGCCAGTCGCACTCCATCCCGCATGGGGACTTGAACGTTGCGTTCGCGAATTACTTCTTCGGACAAATGCGGAAATCCTGCCAGGCGCGCCTCAGCGCAGGTTGTCTGAATTGAAGATTACCGGGCGGCCGGCGGGGCGCTCAGGTCCGGGAGCGCAAATTTCGGCGCGGATCAGGCGGGGCCGCCGCGGCGACCGAGAGCGGGAGCGATGAGATTTCCCCGGCGCCGGCGGCAATCCGGCGGTACCGCCGACCTTCAAGCTCCCTCGTGTCGGCGGTGCGTCTCCTCTATGGCCACGTCAAGGTCCTCCCACATTCGTTCGACCATCGACTGCAGGCGCATGTTGCGGAATGCTCCCCAGACTGTCATCGCCGGCGGCACCAGGAGGATCGAAACGATCAGGGCGTAGGCGATCGTAATCGCCGCCACGATCCCGAATTGGGCGAACGACTCCAATGGGGAGAACACCAGGACACCGAATCCGAGCGCGGTGGTCAATGCCGAGCCGAGCAGGGCCGAACCGACGGTGCCCAGCGTCCGGATTGCCGCATCCTCCGGATCGCGCGATTTGGTGAATTCTTCGCGGTACCGGTGGATGACGTGGATCGTGTAATCGACCCCGATCCCGATGGAGAGGGCCGTGATTATCGAGGTGATGATGGTGTAGGGAATGTCCAGCAGGGCCATCGTCCCCAGGACCCAGACAAGCACCAGCGCAATCGGCCCCACCGCGACTATCCCGAGCACGGGTTCACGCTGGGTCGCCCAGAAGAAGACGACCAGGATGATGAGCGCGGCAATGATGGTGGTGATGATCGCCTCGGTCTGGCGGGTGGTGATTTCCTTCTGGATCGCCAGGTTCTGGATGTTCGGCGAGGCCACGTTGACGGCGTCGTCATCCCCGTACCAGAGATAGTCGACATCGTCCAGCATCGCCTCGGTCTCCTCGTTGTCGATCGTTACCGCCCCGAACTGCAGCAGCAGCGTGTCGGTGCCATCCGGGTTGTTGACCAGCACCCGCCGCAGGCCTTCGGGGTCTTTTTCAGCCAGCAGGTCCAGGAATGCCTGGATCTTGGCCGGGTCCAGGATCAACCCGTCGGTGGCCAGGTGAAAGGCGCTGGCCAGCTCGGGGTCATAGAACGGACTGCCCGGATCCACCAGCCGGCGCACTTCCAGCGCCAGCGACGCGTCGATCGGCCCCGTGGCGGCCGGCGGGCGAGTTTCTTCATCGTCGAAAGCGTCCGTGATCTCGAACACGTTCAGGAACGTTCGCGTATCGGTGATCTCGGCCTTGACCAGGACGTTCACCAGCTCGGACGTTCCGCCGACGGCGGCGTCAATGGCGTCCAGGTCATTGATCGTTTGCCCGCCGGCCGGCAGGATGTCGCGAATCCCGAAATCGGTCTCGAGGTCGGTCACCGCGTAGCCGAGCCCGACACTGATCAAGGCCACTGCCAGGATGTAGGGAGTCGCGTTGCGGGCAACCGAGGTGCCGAGCAGAACAGCCAGGCGATCGATGCCCGGCAATGCCTGGGCGATCGGCCGCGGCGATGATAGCGTGCCGCGGGCTTCGCGCCGGCGGTCGATGATCGTTCGCACCGCCGGAACCAGCGTGAGCATCACGATCAGGCTAAGGCCCACCCCGAGTCCGGCCACCACCCCGAAATCACCGATCGCCGAGATCGGCGAGAACAGGTTGGTCATGAAGCTCACCAGCGTGGTGATTGCCGCCAGGGTCAATGGAATCAGGACGTTGCGCAGTCCCAGCTGCACCGCCCGGACGGCGGGTTCGCCGGCGATCCGTTGCTCCCGGTAATGGGAGATCGCCTGGATCGAATAGTCCACGGTGAGGCTGATCAGGATGATCGGGACCATCGCGGTGAGCGCGTTGGGCGGGCCGATCAGGTTCAACGCGTCCGGGCCCAGCCAGCCCTCCAGTCCGACGACCCACATCAGCGAGGCGAAAATCCCGGCCAGGGTGGCGACAAGGTCCGAAATCGTGCGCAGGAACAGGAAGGTCAGCACCGCGATCACCAGCAGCGCCACACCGAACAAGGGCGCGGTCCCGTTGGTGGTCGCGTCCTGGAATTCCTCCTCGATGGTCGCGTTCGATACCGTGCTAATCGCAAGGGATCCGGTGGAATCGGCGGCCAGTTCATTGGCGCGCAACTGCGCGGTCGTCATCAAGTCCAGGTCGGCATCGCGAACCAGGACGGTGGCCAGGCCGATCGGCGAGCCATCGGCGTCGAATCCGGTGGTGTTCTCGAGCGCGGCCGCCAGTTCCGGCGAGGCCCGCATCGAATCAGCCGCGGCATCGACCTGCTCTTGAGTGACAGTACTGAAATCGGTCACGCCCAGCAGGAGCTTGAAAAACTCGGTGGGGGCAAATACCGGATTCGCCGGCGGCAGCACCCCGGAAATGTCAGGATCGGCCCTGATCGCTCCGATCAGGCTGTCCAGTTGGGAGAGCCCCTGCGGGCTTAGCAGCTCGCCGCGGGCAACGATATAGACCGGTTTGACCCCGGCGTTTTCCGAGAACAGGTTGTCAACCTCTTCAAGCGCCCGGGCTACGTCGCTGTCCATGGGCAGGAATGCATCGTTGGGGGCGGTCGGTTGACGAAATCCGGATCCGGAAACGAATACGATCGTGACCACCGCGAATACCGCAAGCGTTATCCAGGGGCGGGCCGTCACTATTCGGCTGACCACGTCGAGGATTCGGCCCAACTTCATTCCCTTCCGTGGGTGGCAGCGGGTTGATCTAGCGAATCGACCAGTACACCGAGTCTGTGCCAGCAGTTAACTGGCACGCCGCGCACAGGGATCGATTGATTGAAACTGCGGGTAGATTTTCGCGGTACGAGAACCGGTTCGGCAACCGATCCAACAGCGCGCCAAAGGAGCGGCGCGGCTATGGGGCCGGGTTTATTCGATGCTGCTCGTTCCGCACCAATCGTAATCCCGTTTCTTGATGCG
>CAYXKQ010000202.1:1314-3316 GCA_964465715.1 uncultured Chloroflexota bacterium | reverse complement strand
CCTTGAGCAGCCGCCGCGCGGCGGCCAGGAACCGGACCGGGTCATCGGCGTGGTGCACCACGCAGGAGAGGAACACAAGGTCCAGCGACCTGTCCTTCAGGCCGAATTCATACTCACCGCAGCGGCGCACGCGCACGTTCTGCAAACCGGCCCCGGCGACCGTCTGGCGGCACAGCTCAAGCATGTCCTCGTCAACGTCGAGCGCGTGGACCAGGCCGCGGCCGGCGGCGCTCGCCAGGCGGACGGTGTAATACCCGGGGCCGCACCCGATATCGGCGATCCGGGCATCGGCTGCGATCCCCAGGCGCGCAAGCACGACCGCCGAGTCCGCCCACCGCTCGCGATCCGGCGACAGCAATCGCTCGGCCATCGTCGGCTCACGCCCGGAATCGGAATTCCCGGTTCGGTCCTCTTCCATCTGTGACTCCTCGGGCCAACGTGGTGCAGGTCCCGGATCTCAAGCGCCGGCACCCAGGAGATTGTGCCGAAAGCCGGCCGCGCGCGGGTCGCACCGAAATTCCGGTGCCGGCGAGAAGTGCAGGCGGGCCCATGCATTTCCCATGACCGCGCCGATCCATCAGATAGTCCCCGGCGATGCCCCGATCCGGTCCGCGAGCTTCAAATTCCGTGCCGCCCAGGGAGGCCCCGGCAGCCGGTCCGCAGTCCGCGCGGCCCGCCGAATCCGCTCCCGCGTAGCCTGGATCATTGAACGGCGGCCACCGCAAAGATCTGTGCCGCGGCGCTGCCGGATCCGCCCGCGATTGGGGCGCCAAGCCCCGCAACCGCGCCAGTGAAAGGGGCTGGCGGGCCGCTACCTGAAAGGAAGTTCCCCGAATGAACATCGCCCGGCAAAGTGCGCAATTTGAACCCGACTGGGCATCCATCCGCACCCACCAGGTGCCGGACTGGTACAACGACGCCAAGCTCGGGATATTCGTCCACTGGGGGCTTTTTTCGGTTCCCGCCTGGGCGACTCCGGTCGGCGAATTCGGGACCGTCGATTGGGAACGTTGGTTCGCCAACAACCCCTACTCGGAGTGGTATCTCAATACCCTGCGGATCAAGGGGTCGCCGACATTCGAACACCACCGCGCCAACTACGGCGGCGATTTCGATTACATGGACTTTGCAGACCAATTCAACTCCCGGGCGCGGTCATGGGACCCCCTGGCGATGGCCCGCCTGTTCGAGCGCGCCGGCGCCAGATACGTCGTACTCACCAGCAAGCATCACGATGGGTTCACGCTCTGGCCCAGCCGGGTGGAGAACCCGCACCTTCGGCCCGGGCGCCGCTGCAGCGAACGCGACCTGGTCGGCGAACTGACGGGGGCGGTGCGCGGCCTGGGCATGGAAATGGGGCTGTATTACTCGGGCGGGTTGGACTGGAGCTTCAATCCCACCCCCATCACCTCCCACGAATTGGTTGGCTCGACGATCAACCACACCCCCGAATTTGCCGCCTACGCCGACGCGCACTGGCGCGAGCTGCGGCAGCGTTACGACCCGGTCATCCTCTGGAACGACATCGGCTATCCGCAGCAGGCCGACCTGGCCGCGATCGTGGCCGACTTCTACAACGACCGTCCCGAGGGCTTGATCAACGACCGCTTTGAAACCCGGATCCCCGGCGCGGACCGACGCCACCACGACTTCACCACGCCCGAATACGCGCGACAAGCAGAGATCGTCCCCTACAAGTGGGAGTCCTGTCGCGGCCTGGGCTATTCGTTCGGCTACAACCGGGCCGAGACCGACGAACACACCATCTCCGAGACCGAACTGGTCCACCTGCTCTGCGACATCGTCAGCAAGAACGGCAACCTGCTGCTAAATGTCGGGCCGCGGGCCGATGGGAGCATCCCGCAAATCCAGCGACGGCGGCTGCGCTCGCTGGGCGCCTGGCTGGAGCGCAACGGCGAGGCGATATTCGGCACCCGGCCCTGGGTGCGCGCGGCGGGCGAGACCGTAGAAGGCCTGCCGGTCCGGTTCACCGCCAGCGGCG
>CAYXKQ010000202.1:0-1214 GCA_964465715.1 uncultured Chloroflexota bacterium | reverse complement strand
CGCCCCCGGGCTCATGAGATCTTGCTGTGCCCGGTGCGGTGGGCGGCTACCCAGTCCCAGTCGATCGGGACGCCGATCCCCGGTCCCTGCGGGGCAAATACGTTGCCGTCCGAATCGATCCCGTCGAGGTCGTCGTTGTAGTCCAGGTACACCGGCGCCCGCGTGGTCGGAACGCGCGGGTGCACCAGACCCAGTTCGTAGAAATTGGTGTTGCGAATCGCCGACATCAGGTGGCGGTGGACCGGCCCGGGACCGTGGAACTCGACGTCCAGGCCCAGACCCTCGGCGGCATGGGCAATCTTGAGCGCGCCGGTGATGCCTCCGTCCTCGTGCGCCCCCGCCCGCACGTAATCGGTGCCCTCGGCCAGGATGAAGTCCACATGCTGCTCAAGCAGCCTGACATGTTCGGTCTGCAGGATCGGCGTGCTGAGCAAATGCCGGAGCTTGCGGTGCGCAAACGCCGATACCCCGCCGTCCTTGAATGGGTCCTCGTACCAGAAGAAATCGGCTTCATCGCAGGCCCGGCCGACCGCCAGCGCCTGCCCGAACGTGTCGATCTCACACGCCGGATCCAGCATGAGGGCCATCCGGGGGCCGACCGCCGCGCGCACCGCGAGGATGTTGTCGATCTCGCGCCCCAGATTGGCTGCGGCCAGGCCCCAGCCGTGAATCTTGAACGCCGGGTAACCCATTTCGCGGCACCGGACCGCGAACTCAGCGAACTGCTGCGGATCGGACAATCCGCCGTTCTCGTCCCCGTGCAGCGTCGAGGCGTAGGCCGGCAGCGGCCGCCGGCTGCCGCCGAGCAACCGATAAAGCGGCTCGTCGTAGAGCTTGCCGGCGACGTCCCAGAGACAGATGTCGATCAGGCCCACCGCCAGCTTGTCGAAATGCCGCAGGCCGCGCTTGAGGTCGTTGTAGATCTGCTCGCGCGCGGTCGCGTCCTTGCCGATCAGGTAGTCGGCGCACATCCGGACCTGGGCTTCGGCCGGCCCGGCACCGATCGGGAATTCGCCGCTGATTCCCCGGTCGGTGTGAATTTGCAGGATGCAGCCGCGCTGCCGCAGCTTGCCGCCGGGCTCAAAGACCATGTTGAATCCGTTGTAGTCGCGGCCGACCTGGTCAAGGCCGAATTCAAATTCGGTGATCTCGACGGCGGTGATGGTGGGGCCCAGGTTCATGCGTGACTCCGTGTTCGGGCGGGCTGCGGGGAG
>CAYXKQ010000201.1:0-3320 GCA_964465715.1 uncultured Chloroflexota bacterium | reverse complement strand
TGCGCGCGGTGATCTGCCCGAGCAGGTGATACAGATCGGTTCGGGCCAGCGACCGGCTCAATGCCACCGCACAATCCCGGTCGGCGGTGGCGGCGATCCCTGCCGCCCGGTCGAGCTCGTCGGCGGGAAGACCGGGATAGACGTGCTTTGCCAGATACCCGGCCAGGGCGTCCTTCTCCCAGTCGAGCCCGGCCAATTCCTCGGCCGCCTTTTCGGCCGCCTCCGGGTCAAGCGTGATGGGGGCCGGTTCGATCAGGACCAGCTTGAACACGAGCGATGGGTAGCGGGCAGCCAGGCTGATGGCCACCGAGGCGCCGGCCCCGGCCGCAAGCATGCTGCAGCGCTGGACCCCGGCCCCCTCTATCGCGGACCGTACCTCGTCGGCCAGCGCGTGCACGGTGCATCCGGTCGCCGATTTGTCCGAATTCCCAAAACCGCGCAGGTCGAATCCCAGCATGCGGAACGTTTCGTCGAAGTTGGGAAGGGCGTCCTGCCAGCTGGCCGAACTGCCCAGGAGCGGGTGCAGCAGCACGACCTTGTGGATCCCTTCGGGATTCTGCTCGGTGTAGGAGTAGCGCGTTCCCCGGCAGCGAACCTCAGGCACCTTCCGGCTCCTCCAGCAATCCGATGAACGGCAGGTTGCGCCACTCCTGGTCAAGGTCCAATCCGTACCCGATCAGGAATCCGGGCTCGGCCCGTATCCCGACGTAGTCGACGCTGAAGTCCGCATCGGTGCGAATGCGCTCCAGCAGGCAGCAGGTCCGCAGCGACGCCGGGCCGAGGGTCTTCAAGTAGGAGACCGTCTGGTCGATGGAATAGGCGGTATCGGAAATGTCGTCGACAACCAATACGTGGCGTCCGCGGACCGGACCGGTGAGGTTCAGGGTCTGTTCCAGGACTCCGGACGACTGGCGGCCGAAATAGCTTTTCTGGGCCAGGAACTCAAGCTGCAGCGGGAAATCGAGTTTTCGAACCAGATCGGCTGCGAACATGAACGAACCCTTCAGGAGCACGACAATTACCGGATTCAGCTCGGCCAGATCGGCGGTCAGCTGCCCGGCCAGGCGCTCGATCGCGGCCTCGATCTGCTGGGCCGAGTAGCGAACGTCCACCCGGTTGCCGTATCCGCGCTGCAATCCTTCTAGCGCCCCTGGCCGAACCGCTGCGACAGCGCGCGGGCAATGTCGGCGGTCAGGCGTTCTGCCCAGGCCGCGCCGCGTTCAAATTGCGTGATCGGATTCACGACGTTTTCTTCGACGACCGCTTCGAATCGGGTCGAGGCCTTCTCGACGGTCCGGCGGTGACGCCGCAGGCTGCGCCGGGTCAGGGCGGTTGCTTCAACGATCGAAATCGAGGCGATCACCGCGACCACCGACAGGGCCACCAGCAACACCAGCTGGATGGCGACCAGGATGATTAGCGCGACGCTGGCCGCGTCGGACATTATTCGCGACTACGCGGACGGCGCTGGCGGCGGGCGAACCGCGACCGGATCACGGCCTCGGCGTCGTTGGCCGCCTGCTCGGCGTTGGACTTAAAGGTCGCCAATCGTTCTCCGACTTCGCTGACCGAGCGGCCGCGCCGCACGCCCAGCATTACAGCCGCCAGCACGTTTCCGAGGACGAACCCGATCAGTCCGCCCAACATTGCATACAACATCAGTTATTAACCGGTTCATCTCCGGCGGAGAAAGATTCCAAGCATCTGCTGCAGCGCGGTGGTGGAAAGGATCGTCCGCAATGCCGATCCGGCTCGGGATTCGACCGTGGTACTTACGACCGATTCGAGCGTGGACGCGGTTTCTGCCAAGCTTTCAACTATCGGCAAAAGCTCACGCCGGAGCATGTTGACGAAACGCCATAGGACGGCGACCGTGATCAACGCGGTCAGTGTCGAGAGTACAGCCACCGCCGCGAGCAAGATCACCGCAGCGTCTCTGACTTCGCCCAACGTCAAGTTGGCGACCCCCGTCCAAAATTTTTGATCCACCGGCGCAAGACCAGCTTGTACAGCGTCGGCCGCAGCCTTGTCCAGGCTGTCTCCACTCGGTGCCTGTCCGCCGGATTCAGGCCACCGGGACCATAGATCGACCGTGCGTAGTGCTGGGCGATAACTTCTGGCGGGCGTAGTCCGGGGGCGTCTTCCCAGGGGCCGTCTAGAGTCGCAGATTCGACCAAATCGGCCACCTGTATGGCAGATTCCAGCGGAGTTTTGGCCGCCGAAAAATTATATCCGCCGCGCCCGGCCAGGCCGAGCATGGATCGGTAAATTGAGGCCGTTCTGGACGCCGATGACTGCAGACGTGACCGCAGCCAAAGCCCTACCGGAATCACCAGCGCAAATCCCGCCACGCTGGCCGCCACCGCTATCGCGACCGGGAGAAAGTCGCCCAGCTGCGTGGCCAGGCGCTGCAGCAGGAATTCGTCCTCTGGCGCCAGCTCCTCAAAGTCCTCGAACTCGAGGCTGTCCAGCAGGTCGGAAAAGTCGATCTCCGACGGGTTTTCAATCACCGGGTTGGCCGCGCCGACATCCGTGCTGAGGCGGGCCACCGGGGCGCGATAACCCGACGGTTCGAACGGCACCCAGCCGTATCCGGGGAAGAAGATCTCGGCCCAGGTGTGGACTTCTTCAGGCCCCGCCACCCAGGCGGTGGCCTCCTCGTCGAACAGACCGGTCACGTAACCGGTTGCCAGGCGCGAGGGCAGACCGTTCAGGCGGGCCAGGATCGCCATCGCGGTTGCCGCGTACTCGGCGTGACCGCGGCGGTACTCGAACAGATAAAGGTCGACAACGTCATCGCCGAGCGATGGTGGCGGGAGGTCGATCGCGAACGGATAGCGGCGCAGGAAGAACTCGATCCCCTGGGCGGTGTCGAAGTTGTTCTGCCCGGAGGCGCCGAACCGATTGGCCAGCTCGCGGACGCGCGGGTTCACGTCCGGGATCTGCAGATAACGGTCAATCCACGGCGGGTAGGCGCTGGGCGCTTCGGCCAGTTGGTCGGGAGTGGCCGCCGGGATGGTCGATTCGGCCGAGTAGGCCAGCCGTTGCCCGACCCGGCGGGTCGCGCGGATCGTGGAAAACTCGGTCAGCGCGCCGTTTTCGGGGCTCTGCACCAGGTAAGGGCGGTTGACCGATACCGCATCGCCGGGGATGTAAAGGATCGAGGAATCGGAGTTGTAGATTTCGAAATTGGCCTGCACGGCCACCCGCGCGGCCGACTCGACGACTTCGCTGATCCGTTCGTCCGGCGCCAGGGTCGTCAGCTGGTTGGCGGTGTTTTCCCAGCGATCGCCCAGGAATCGGTCGTAGGTGGAACCGCG
>CAYXKQ010000200.1:0-3321 GCA_964465715.1 uncultured Chloroflexota bacterium | reverse complement strand
CATAGATACCGGCATCATGGACGAGCCCCCGGTCCGGCTTTTCGTCATGGGCAAAAACCGCTGGCGGGATGAGAACGAGTGGCCGCTGGCACGGACCGAATACACGCGGTTCTTCTTCCACTCCGACGGGGGAGCCAATACGCGCCATGGCTCCGGGTCGCTTTCGATGGCCGCGCCGGGAGATGAACCGCCGGATTCCTTCGTTTACGATCCAGTCGACCCGGTGCCGACGCAGCGGGGCAACACCCTGATCATTCCCTACGGGGTGGCCGATCAGCGGGAAGTGGAAGAGCGCCGCGACGTCCTTGTTTACACGTCGGAGCCACTGGATCAGGATCTGGAAATCACCGGCCCGGTCAGCGTGAATCTGTTCGCCGCATCCGATGCGACGGATACTGATTTCACCGCCAAGCTGGTGGATGTGCGGCCGGACGGCTACGCCCAAAACCTCCAGGACGGGATGGTCCGGGCCCGGTTTCGCGATTCGGCTTCAGAACCATCGCCAATCGTTCCCGGCAGGGTATACGCCTACGCGATCGACCTTTGGGCCACCAGCCACCTGGTCCGGGCGGGACATCGATTGAGGGTCGAAATATCCAGCAGCAACTTCCCGCGCTTTGACCGAAACCCAAATACCGGCGCGCCCATCGGCCAGGGCGTCCAGCTCAAGGCCGCCAATCAGCAAATCCATCATTCGGCGACCTATCCCTCGCACGTCGTGCTGCCGGTCATTCCAAGCTAGGCGTTGCCCGGCACTGCCCGACGACGGTACGGATCCGGGGGCGGCTGACGGATCCCGACGCACGGCTACCCCGAGTGCGCCTGGGCCGCAGAGAAGGACCTGGAGGCGTAATCGCTTCGAGCGAGCGGGCCGGGCACCGGTCCGGGATTGCTTGCCGACTGAGGATTCAATCCGCCGAATGACTGCCTGTTGACGGAGACAACGGGCAGTCGGAGACCGCCCAAACCGACGACGAGATCACCCCGAAAAGGAGCTCAGCCGGCCCGGTTGGACCCCGGAAGCTTGATGCTGCGCGCCTTGCTTTCCCGCAACGGCCCTTGAGCCGACCTCGGGTCCCTATCCGCCCTGGGCTGTCAGTTCTCCCCGGCCCCGTAGATTCCCAGCCCGACCAGGAACAAGCAGAGCGTGCCCACTACCAGGATCAGGTTGTTGACGATCAGTGCGGCCTCGAAATCGGGGGTCGCGGTGTGCTGGGCGAACGCCACCGTTGCCAGCGAAGCCGCTCCCACGACCGTCAGTCCGATCGCCGCGCAATCTTGTAAATGCCGGTCGAGTTGAAGCGCGGCGCCAGACCGGCTCCGGTAAGGAACGATGCGAACGGATAGATCATGATGGCCGCCAGGAATATCCCGGACCTGGCGACCTGGAGGCCCGATGCGGTTTGCAGGTAGGCTTCGTTCCCCTCGGCGATCTGGATCAGGAAAATCACCAGGTGGCGCACTCCCAGGGCGACCGCGAACACCGCCCAGCCAAGGATGCTGACTCCGATCCCGAATCGCAGCAGCGCCGCGGCGATGCCGGATTCAGATCGCGCCGCGCGGTACAGGGCCATGAATCCGTACGCATACCCCAGCACGCCGATGATTCCGAACAGGGTCATCACGTGGGCCAAGCTGGGATAATCGCCGGTAACCTCCATCGCCGCTACAAAGTTGGTCTGGTCGACCTGCTCGATTAACGCGACGCCGGGATAAAAAAGCGACGCGATCACCATCAACGCCGCCCCGCCCATCAGCGCCAGGCCGGCCAGGCGGTTTTCCGTGCTCAAATTGCCGCTGTTCATTGTTTCCAAGTCCTTCCCCGCACGCCGCAGATTCGACAATCCAAACGGCACTTCCCACTGCCAGCATTTTGCATTCGAATCTCGGGCTGACCAACCTCCCGTTTGTCGCCGCAGGAACGATTGGAGCTCACGATGCCGCCGGCCATGGGAGATTGAATTTCTTAGGTTCGATGCTCGGTAAAAGACTCGAATTCGGTCAAATCGGGGGACCGGCCAATCCTGGTTGCTTGGCGTGTGTAGATTGAGGTCCGATGGTGGCCGGCAGGAGTTGGCCCTGAATTGGTTGGGCGGGTTCCCGTAGCAGCAAAGAACAGCGCCCGGGCTATTGGAATTTCCGGCCGGGCAGTGGAATGCAACCCAAGGCCCGATAGCGGAATCGTGGGCCGGCGATGCTGACCCTTCGTCGATTAGCCGCCGTGCTTGTCGGCCTGGTCTTTGCCCTGGTGCTCCCAATCGCAGTATTCCTGGTCAGGATCGACCAGACGTTTCTAAGCGGCACGTTCTACACCGACCAACTGCGCGACCGCGGCGTGTACGAGTTCTTGATGGACGATCTGCTGGATACGGCGGTGCGCGATGTGCTCAATGCGCCAGAAGAAGCACTTGATTCCGCAGAAGCCCTGGCATTCCTGGAGGAATCGAACCTGACCGCCGACCAGGTCGTTGAAGCAGTCCACCAGGGGCTCTCCCCCGAGCAACTGCAAGAACTTGTCGAACCGGCGGTTCTGGGATTTGTCCAGTACGCCACCGCCGAACAGGACGAGGTCCGGATTCGCTTCGAGGCCGGCCCACCGGTCCGCGGACTGCTCGACGGCGGGCTTTCGCTCCTGCGCAGCAGCGGGTTTTACGAATGGTTTGTCGATTCCCAGGTCCTGCCGGCGGTGAACGAATACACAACAGACGCCTTATCGGCCGACCCGGAATTCGTTGCCCGGATCGCCCGCCAGGTAATCACGCCGGAATGGCTTGCATCGACTGCTGAAGAAGTCACCGGCCCGTTCGTCGATTACGTATTTGCCGAAACCGACGGATTTCAAATCCGGGTGGGCATATCCGAAGCCCAAGCCGAAGTAGTGGCAAGCGAGATCGCACAGGCATTGCCTGGTGAGCAGGTGGCTGGCCTCTTCCGGACACACGTGCTCACACCAGCGATTGCCGAAGAGCTCGATTCCCTGGACGGCCTGCCGTTTGGTTTCTACCCGCCCGCCGGCGATATAGCCGAGTTGATGCTGGCCGGATCATCAACCGGGCCCACCGCTCCCCAACTATTGGCTGTCGCAGACGATTTGGGTGATTACCTATCCGGACGCAGTGACCGCTTCAGCACCCAGCTTGACTTTACGGCTATGAAGGAAGCAGCCCGTCCGGCCCTTGTTTACCTGGCCAGCGATGAAATCCTGCTGCAACTGGAGTCGCTCCCCGAATGTGCTGGCCAACCCGCCATGGTCGACCCCGCGGCAGGAGCGAATCTGCTTGTTCCACCGAGCTGCAGGCCTGCTGGGGTGTCGAGCGAGGA
>CAYXKQ010000199.1:394-3405 GCA_964465715.1 uncultured Chloroflexota bacterium | reverse complement strand
AGGTCGGCTCATCGGGGCCGCCGTCCATGTTGCGGGCCAGGCCCACGACCTGGAAGCAGCCGTCGAGCATCAGCGGATGGAAGTCGAGACCGCCGCGGCCGACAAACTCCGGAAGTTCGATCTCGGCGAACGCCTCGCCCGGGCCGGCCCAGATTCGGGTGAGGGTGCGGAACGAGGGGCCGAGGTCGATCCCGGTGGCCGATTTGGCGCGGTAGTACTCGGATATGCCCGTCGTCGACAACCTGGATCTGAGGTCGGCAACGTCCGCGGGGCTGCCGTCCTCGGGGAACCCACCGCCCGGCAGTACGCGTCCCTCCACGTGCAGCGTCCAATCGCCATCGGGGCCTTTGCTGTAAATCTGCAGCGACTTTGCCGGCGGCTGCTCTCCGTCATCGAGCAGGAGCTGGATCCGGCGTCCTTCAGGTTCCGGGTCCGAACCGGAGGCTCGGACCGGGAAGACCAGTGCGTTGTGAAGCTGCACGTCTTCCAGGAAAACCGCTCCGCCGTCCTCGGCCCGGGCCGCCGCGCAGGCCATGGCGCAGTAGAGCGCGCCCGGTGCGATCACGCGGCCGAAGACCTGGTGGTCGGCGAGCCAGCCCGGCTCGGACTCGAAAACCTCGGTTTCGAATGAGACCCCGCCGCGCGCCGAATCGTGGCGAATGCCGAGCAGCGGTAGACCGGTGCCGCGGCGCCGGCGAGCGGCCTGCCGGATCCAGTGCCGCGAACGCTGGAATGGATAGCCGGGCAGCGAAATCCGGCGTGGCCGCTCGCCGGCAAAGAGGCCGGCGAAGGAAATATCCAGACCCAGTTCGTAGCCCTGCGCGACCGCATCGACGAATTCGCTCGTCGGTCCCGCACCGGGATCCTGCCGGGGTGGACGCCGCAGGCTGGCAAGTACGGTGGGAGCCGCGGACCCGTCGCCGTCCGGCCAGGCCAGAGTGGTCATCGGTCCCAGCAGGGCGTGCGGCCCGATTTCTATCACCAGATCGACGCCGAGGCCGGCGACCGTTTTCACGCCGCCGGCGAATGCGACTGCCTGCCGGGCGTGTTCGCGCCAATAGGGCCCGTCCAGAGGGAGGTCGGACCCGACCGATCGCCCGGTCAGGTTGCTCACGAAGGTCAGGCCGGGGGGCCGAACCGCTATCTCGGAGAGCGAGGCTTCGAGCGCGTCCAGGGCAGGCTCGATCAGGGCGCTGTGGAACGCCCGGGTCGTGTTTAGGCGGCTGATCCTGATCCCCCGGGCGTCGAATCGGGCGAGGATCGCTTCCACGTCCGCGGCGCGGCCGCTGACCACCTGGTGGGCGCCGTTGTCGGCCGAGATGTCCAGCACCGCGTCCGGCGCCGCCTCCCTGTAATCCTTCACTTCCGCGGCCACGTCCGGTGGTGGGGCAAAGACCGCCGCCATGGCCCCGGGGGCGGTATCGGCGAGCAGCGATCCGCGCGCGGCCGCAAAACGCATGCCGTCCTCGAGACTGAACACTCCGGCCGCCTGGGCGGCCGCGATTTCGCCGACGCTGTGGCCCATCACCACGTCGGGCCGTACTCCCACGCTTTCCCACAGGGCGGTCAGCGCGCATTCCAGGGCATACAGCGCCGGTTGCTCCCAGGCCGTGTCGCCGAGGTCGCCGGCCGATCCTTCGCGGCCGAACATCACATCAAGCAGCGATGCGCCGCGCGCTTCCCGGAAGGCCGCTTCGCACCTGTCCATGACCGTTCTGGCGACCGGTTCGCGGTCGTAGAGTTCGCGGCCCATACCGGACCACTGGCTGCCCTGGCCGGTGAACGCGAAGGCGATCTTGCCGGGGCCGGCAGCCGCCCTCCCTCCACGGTCGACGACATCTCGGAGGCCAGCGCGCAGCGATTCGATGTCTCCGAACGCCACCCCCGCGCGGTGATCGAATTGCTGGCGGCCGACCCCGGCCGTCCAAGCCATGTCGGCCAGCGATCGCGCGGCCGGCCGATCGTCGGACCAGGCTCCGGCCTCCCGGTCCAGCCAGGCCAGATAGCTGCCCGCCAGGTCCCTGAGCGCGCCTTCGGACTTGCCCGAAATGGGCAGGAACCGCTTCGGCCGGCCGGCCGGCGGCTCGGCCACCTGGCCGCGCGCGTGGTCCTGGCTGCTGCGGTATTCCTCAACCAGCATGTGGGCGTTGGTGCCGGAGATCCCGAATGAGTTGACGGCGGCGAGTCGCGGCCGCTCGCTTCGCCGCGGCCAATCGATCATCGAATCGGTGATTTGCAGGGGCACCCGGTCCCAATCGATGGCCGGATTGGGGTTCTCAAAGTGCAGGTGCTTGGGAATGATTCCGCGGTTTACGGTCAAAACCGCCTTGATCAGCCCCGCGACCCCGGCCGCCGACTCCAAATGGCCGATATTGGTCTTGACCGATCCAACCAGCAGCGGCTGGTCACTCCCGCGATCATGGCAGTAGGCATTGGCGACGGCTTCGATTTCGATCGGGTCGCCGACCGCCGTGCCGGTGCCGTGGGCTTCGAGGTAGTCCACCTCCGTGGCTTCGGCCCCGGCCTCGGACAGCGCGGACGCGATCACCTGCTCGAGCGCCGGCACGTGCGGTACCGTCAGGCCGGAGCTGGCCCCGCCGTGGTTTACGGCCGAACCGCGGATGACCGCCCAGATCCGGTCTCCGTCACTTTCTGCTTCGCTCAACCGCTTCAGGACCACGACCCCGCATCCTTCGCCGCGCACGTAACCGTTGGCCGAGGCGTCGAAAGCCTTGCACTGGCCGTCCGGGGACAGCATCATCGAATCGGCCCGCAGTTCGTAGATCCGGCCGTTCAGGATCGCCTGGACTCCCCCGGCGATGGCCAGGTCGGCCTTACCGCTCTGGAGGTCGGCTACCGCGTCGTGGACGGAAACCAGCGACGATGCGCAGGCGGCGTCGACCGCCTTGGCCGGCCCCATCAGGCCGAGCACGAACGCGACCCGCCCGCTGGCGCCGTTGAGGTTGGTTCCGCTGAGCGCGTACAGACACCCCGCCGCCTCGGTCGGTCGG
>CAYXKQ010000199.1:0-356 GCA_964465715.1 uncultured Chloroflexota bacterium | reverse complement strand
CATTTCCAGCATCATGCGTTGCTGGGGATCGAGCAATTCCGCCTCGACCGGCGAGATGCGGAAAAACTCCGCGTCGAACTGGTCGAGATCGTCGACGAAGGCGCCAAAGCGACAGGCGTCGGCGCGGTCTGCGGCGTCGGGAAACAACTCCGCCATGCGACCCTTGCCGGACCCCGGGTCGCCTTCAATAACCGCGTTTCGACCGGCTTCGAGCAGGTCCCAGAAGGCCGGGATGTCGGGGGCGCCCGGGAACCGGCAGGCCATGCCGACGACGGCGATGGGTTCGCCGCGCCGCGGAGCTTGACCAGGGGAGGAAACGCTCATTCCCTCAAAGCCCCCGCCAGCCGGTAGGTTGC
>CAYXKQ010000198.1:0-3408 GCA_964465715.1 uncultured Chloroflexota bacterium | reverse complement strand
TGGGGACGGACCTACAAGGACGTCTACACCCGCTACCGGGCGATGCGCGGATTCGACCAGCGCTATCAGAACGGGTTCGACTGCCAGGGCCTGTGGGTCGAGGTCGAGGTCGAACGCGACCTGGGCCTGAATTCCAAGCGCGAAATCGAGGAGTTCGGGCTCGACAACTTCTCGCGCGCCTGCGCCGATCGGGTCAACCGGTTCGGTCAGCGGATCACCGAACAGTCCAAGCGGCTGGGCATGTGGATGGACTGGTCCGATTCGTACTACACGCACTCGGACAGCAACATCGAGCACATCTGGCATTTCCTGAAAACCTGTAACGAGAACGGCTGGCTGCGCCGCGGCCACCGGGTGATGCCATGGTGCACGCGCTGCGGGACTTCGCTGTCCCAGCACGAATTGCTCGGCACCGACACCTACCAGGAGCTCACCCACACCGCCGTCACCCTGCGGCTGCCGCTGGTGGACGATCCCCGCGAGCATTTGCTGGTGTGGACGACGACTCCGTGGACGCTGGCCGGGAACGTGGCCTGCGCGGTGGCGCCGGATCTGGAATACGTGCGGGTGCGGGGCCCCGGGGACAACGTCTACATCCTCTCGCGCGGGACCCTGGACCGGGTCCTGGGCGAGGACGCCGAAGTGCTCGAGTCCTTCCCCGGCAGCCGGCTGCTGGGTTCCACATACAGAGGGCCCTGGGACGAGCTTGCGCCGCAGCGCGACGTGCCGCGCCGGGTCGTGGCCTGGGAAGAAGTTTCCGAGGCCGAGGGTACCGGGATAGTGCACATCGCCCCCGGTTCCGGCGCCGAAGACTACGAACTCGGCCAGAGCGAGGGCCTGCCGGCGCTGCAGATCATAGACGGCGAGGGCATATACGGCCCCGAGTACGGCGAGCTGGCCGGCAGGGCGGTCGCCGACGCCAACGACTTCATCCTGGCTAGCCTGCGCGCCAAGGGCCTGCTGCTGGATTCGGCCGATCACACCCACCGCTATCCGGTCTGCTGGCGCTGCAAGCAGGAGATCGTTTTCAACCTGGTCGACGAATGGTTCATTTCCTGCGACCAGATCCGCCCGCGCATGATCCGGGCCGCCGAACAGGTCGAGTGGATCCCGGAATCGGCCGGCCTGCGGATGCGCGACTGGCTCGAGAACATGGGCGACTGGGCGATCTCGCGCAAGCGCTACTGGGGACTGCCGCTCCCCTTCTACGAATGCGGACCCTGCAAAAAGACGATCGTGATCGGCTCGGTCGCCGAGTTGCGCGAGCGCGCCGTCGAACCGGAGAAGGTCGACCGGCTGCCGGAGCTGCACCGACCCTGGATCGACGATATCGAGGTCAAGTGTCCTTGCGGCCAGACCGCGAAACGGGTTCCGGAAGTCGGCGACTGCTGGCTGGACGCCGGGATAGTCCCCTTCTCGACCCTTGATTACCTGGATAACGACCAGTCGGATCCGGAATCGAACTGGAACCGCTGGTATCCGGCCAATTTCATAACCGAGATGCGCGAACAGATCCGGCTCTGGTTCTATTCGATGCTCTTCATGAGCGTGGCAATCCGCGACCGTGCTCCGTACGAGACCTGCTTTGTCTACGAGAAGGTCATGGACGACAAGGGCCAGGCGATGCACCGCTCGTTCGGCAACGCGATCGACTTCGACGAAGCGGTCGATCGGATGGGCGCCGACGTGATGCGCTGGATGTACGTGGGCACCAATCCCAATTCCAACGTCCGCTTCGGGTACGGACCCGGGCGCGAGGTGGTGCGCCGATTCCTGACCCTCTGGAACGTCTACGCGTTCTTCCTCACCTACGCCGAGCTGGACGGGTTCGATCCGGCCTCGCCGGCGCCGCCGGTTACCGAGCGCCCGGTCCTTGACCGCTGGATCCTCTCGCGCCTGGGCTCGTTGCAGAAGCAGGCCGAACAGGCCTACGAGGGCTACTGGGTGTATCCCCTGGTGGACCAGCTCGAACGCTTCTGGGACGACGTGTCGAACTGGTACGTGCGCCTGTGCCGGCGCCGCTACTGGAAGTCGCAGGCCGATGACGACAAGGCGGCCGCCTACGCGACCCTCTACCAGGTGCTCGGCGGCATCGCCCGCCTGATGGGGCCACTGGCTCCCTTCCTGGCCGAGGAGCTGTACCAGAACCTGGAGGCGCACTCCCCGGACGCTCCCGAAAGCCTGTTCCTTTGCTCCTGGCCGACCGCCGACGAATCGGTCATCGACGCCGAACTGGAGTCTGAATTCGAGATCGTCCGGGCGGTGATTTCGCTGGGGCGGGCGGCCAGATCCCAGTCCGGGCTAAAAAACCGCCAGCCGCTGGCCGAATTGGTCGTGGGCACCGCCGATCCGGCCCGCCGCCGGGCCGTGCAGCGGCACCGCGATCTGATCCTGGCCGAGGTGAACGTCAAGTCGCTGCGCCTGACCGAAGCCAGCTCCACGATGCTCAGCTTCTCGCTCAAACCCAATTTCCGGAGCCTGGGACCGCGGTTCGGGCGCTCGGTCAACGCGGCCGCCCAGGCGATCGCCGACCTGGACGCCGCCGACGTGGCGGCGCGCCTGGAGTCCGGGGAGAGCGTAACGATCCAGCTGGATGGACGGGCCGAGGAACTCACCGACCAGGACCTGATCGTTCGCTACGAGGGCATCGCCGGCCTGGCGGTCGCGGTCGACTCGCAGCTGGCGGTCGGCCTGTCCACCCAGCTCGATGCGGCGCTCGAACTGGAAGGCCTGGCCCGCGAAGTGGTGCATGCGGTCCAGGGACTGCGCCGCGACGCCGGATTCGAGATCGCCGATCGGATTTCACTGGCGGTCGAAGGACCGGACCTGCCAGCCCTGCTGGCCGCGCACGCCGACGAGATCGCCGGCGAAGTGCTGGCCCAGGCTGTGCGCATCGGCAGACTGGAAAACGCCGAGGCCCGCGGCGAGCTCCGGATCGGCGACAGCGCTTACGCGCTCGAATTGGAGCGCTTGGACACCCCTTAGGGAAACCCGCTAAGAGGAACCGGGGATCGGTCCCGCGCCTGCTCGGGCGCCGGCCGCACCCCTGTCATTCACCGTGAGTCGAACAGGGCCCGGCCGCGCGGTTTCAGTCCCCTGCGCTGATACTGGCGCGGGTCTCTTCAAGGACCATGTCCACCACGCGCAGCAGCGCGTCCTCGTGTGAATCGCCTTCGAGCCGCCGGAGTCGGTACAGGTCCACCTGCCGGTCGGCGCCGGTGCCCACCCGGATGATCTCGAGCGCATGGCGCAGCTCGGCCTCGCAGCCCAGTTCACCGGCGTCCTCGGCCAGCATGTCCACCAATTCCTGGGTGCATTCCATGATGTCCTTGCGTCCGCCGCCGCTCTCGTCTCCCAGAAACGCCAGCACGCCGTAGCGCTGGGCGAGCCAGCGGTTTTCGGCGATGA
>CAYXKQ010000197.1:0-3424 GCA_964465715.1 uncultured Chloroflexota bacterium | reverse complement strand
CCCGGCCATCGGTCAAGGGAGCAGCTTGCAGGATCACCGCAACGCTGGTCCGGGCCGGTCCTGTTCCCCGGTCTCCGCCGGAATCGATCAGTTCGATCCGGCCCGGCTCGCCTCTGGCGGCAAAGAACTCGATCGGGCCGGCAAACGTCGCCGGGTATTCGGCGCCCGATCCTCCCGCAACCGGGATCGTTCCATCCCCGATCACGCCGCCACGGGCGTCGAATACCAGGTAGTTGAGTGATCCGGAACCCGGCGTCGTGCTCGCAACTCCGCGGACCCCGATCCCGCTTGCCACCGTCTCACCGGCCAGGGGAGCGTCAATCACCAGCGTCTGCGACGGCACGAGTCGGTTCCCGCTGAGCAGATATGTGCGGGTGACCGGCAAACTCGGGCAGCAGAGCCCGTCTTCCGGGCGGTGCGAGACCGTTTCGGCGGCGATTGCGCCGCCCGCGGCGGCGAGGCGGTCGACCCGCACGCGATCGCCCAGATAGGCGCGGGCCGCCTGCACCGGTTCCCCCTCCCGGTCGAGGAAGACGACCAGGTGGATGAACGTCCCGCTCCCGCCCCCGGAGGTGAAGGCCAAGACCGCGGCATCGGCGTAACCGTCGGCATTCAGATCACCGAAGGTGACTGCTTCTTCGACGACGCCGGCGTACTCCCGGACGTCCGGATCCTGCTCGTATGCGATCGAGGCCGCCCCCTCCACCATCCGGACCGGGGTGTTCTCTTCGCCCAGCAACGGCAGCCGGTAATTGGCGTTCAGCAGCTGGTCGAGCGTGATTCGCCGCAACGGCCGGCTCGATTCTGATGCCTCCCACGGGAACCGTTCACTGCTGAGCCGTTTCCGGACCCCATGCGGACCGTTGACCCAGGTGTGTTGCCCGTCGGTGAATCCGGTCCAGTTATCGGCCTTGCGCCAGGTGAGCCGGCCGCTGGTGGTAGCCTGCCGGGTCACTCCGGTCGCCGGGTCGTGGCCTTCGTTTTCGAGGCACTCGCCGACCACCTGAGGGATCTGGTCGCGCAAGGCCTCAAATCCCAATTGGAAGGTGCAATCCTGGGAGAGGAGGGGCTGGGTGGCCACGAAAAGCGCGGCCAGTCCGACCAGCAGCGCCAGGACCCCAATCCGGCGCCCAGATTCGCTCAGGCCGATGTGCGGCACCGTACGTCCTTCCACACAGTCGTTCCTCGAGGGGAGGGCGGTGGGTCGGATCCCCGGCGGTCGCCCCGGTTCAACGGTCCGGCGCCAATTTCAATTCCAGCCGACGCCCCGATCGGATTCCCGACCAGGCCGGGCCGTCCCCAACCGGGGAGGGCGCGAAACGCTCATCGCCGAACTCGCCCGCGCGACGGCGCTCACGGCGCTAGTCGCCCGGCGCGCGGTAATCGACCTGCATTTCCCCGGCTCGGTCGATGGTCTCGGGCGGAATCAGTACCACCGTTCGAATGCCGATCGCGCCCGCTTTGGCGATCTCCATCGACACCGCCACCGCCGACTCTTCATCCGGCAGATCGGCGATGATGATCAGGTCGTCGGGCCCGAACGCGTAGTAGAACGACTCCAGGCTGCCGCCCAGTTTCTCAACCATGGCGGAGAACATCGCCCGGCGGCCGGTCCCGCCCTCGCGCTGCAACCCCTCGATTCCAGCCGAGGTGTAGCCGGCATTGAACATGAACTTCGGCATCGCTCCCAACCTTTCCTGGCAACGCCCTGTTCAATTCAAACACCCCGGCCGGTCATTGCGACGAATTGGGCGCCCGGCAGTTACGGCCTCGGGGCCCCACGATGCCCCCGCGATCGGTTGGCGCCGGAGCAACGCTCGATCAGATTGCCAGCCTCAGATTCCGGAGCAGGATCCCGGGCGCCACGCTGTCGCGGGGCCGCCGGAAGGACTACTCATCCCCGGGCCCGCCGCGGTCCGGAATCTAATCGCCGGCCTTGCGCCGGGCGATGGCCCGTTCACCTCTCGGACTCGATACGCGCTGGGTCATGACGTTCACCAGGGATGGCCTGCCGGCCGCGAATGCGCGCTCCAGGGCCGGTGCTAGCTCATCGGGTTCCCGCACGAATTCGCCATGACCACCAAGCCCCTCAGCGATCAGGTCGTAACGCGAAGGCAGCAGGTCGGTCGCCACCGTCCGTCCGTAGGCGGCAAGTTGGATCTGGCGATCGATACCCCAGGCCGAGTCGTTGCCCAGCACGGTCACGATTTCCAGCCCGTGGCGCACCGCCGTGTCGAACTCCATCCCGTTGAAGCCGAAACTGCCGTCGCCGGTGATCAGCACAACCCGCGCGCCGGGTCGCGACGCCTTGGCGGCGATCGCGGTCGGCAAGGCCGATCCGAGCATCCCCAGGTCGGGGAGCGACCACCAGCTGCGGGGCCGGGCCGGCAGTTGGAGCTTGCCGAAATGGCAGAAATCACCGCCGTCGAAGACAACTACATCGTCGTCCCGCAAGACCTTCTCCAGGGCCTTGAACACAAAGAGCGGGTGCATCGGCGGGCCCGGGTCGGCGACCGCAGCCGCCCATTCGGCTTGCCTTGCCAGCTCCTCGCCCAGGGTCGCCAGCCAGGGGCGGTCGCGCCAGGTCAGCACGTCCGCCTCGTCGGCGAACTGTTCCATCACCCCGGCCACGTCGCCCACGATCCCGATCTCGGCTTGGCGGTTGCGTCCGATCTGCTCGGGGTCGGGGTCCACCTGGATTACGGTGGCGTCCGCCGCCACGACCGGGGGCAGGGCGTACCCGATCGAATGGTCGAGCTTCTTGCCCAGCATCAGAACCACATCGGATTGGCGAATCATGGCCGCCGCCCGGTTCAGGCCAAGGTCCAAGAACCCAAAGCAGTAGGGATGGTCGTCGGCAACGATTCCCCGGGCCGTCCCTTCGGTGAAAAGCGGCATCCGGGTCGTCTCCAGAAACCGCTGCAGGGAATCAGTCGCCGAATCCTCGTAGCCGGCCGGGTTGGAAGCCACGAGCATCGGTCGCCGGGAACCGTGCAGAATCTGAACCGCCCGCCGTACCTGCTCAACGCTGGCGAGGGAGAGTCCTGAACGGCGCGATGTTGCCGGGTCCGGCAAATGAATGGATGCCTCCTCGACCACCGCCTCCTGGATGTCGATCGGGATCGTCAGGTGCACCGGACCGCGTCGGCCGGAAAACGCGGTCCTGATCGCCATCGAAACGTACTCGGGCAGGCGTTCGGCGTCGCGCACCAGCCAGGCGCCCTTGCAGGTCGCCTTGGCCATCCCTATCTGGTCGATCTCCTGCATCATGCCGCGGTCGTAATTGGACAGCTTGTCGGAGCCGCTGATGTTCAGAACCGGCGCTTCGGTGGCCATCGCGTGGACCAGGCCCGGCAGCGCATTGGCGTGCCCCGGGGTGGTGACCATGCACACCCCGACCTGATTGTTGATCCGCGCCCACGCA
>CAYXKQ010000196.1:0-3473 GCA_964465715.1 uncultured Chloroflexota bacterium | reverse complement strand
AAGCGGCCGCCGCGTCGTGAGCGTGGTGGTTGAACTGGCCGGCCTGCGAGTGCCGGAGTATGACCTGCGGCCGGTGATCGGTTGGTCCGCAAATGGGGGTTTTGCTGCCGACCGCAATTACCGCCCCGGCGACCGCACCCAAGCGCGTTTCAGGTCGCTGCGCGAACGCGATGCCTGAAATGACCGACCAACTGGCGCTGCTCGTATGCGGCGTGCTGATCCTGCTGCTGGGCTCCTCGGGTCTGCCGGAAAGGGTGACCCGGTCGCGCGCGGCGGCCGGCCTGCGGCGGTCCCTGGAGAGGATCCTGCGCGCCAACCGGCTGCGTTTCGGATACGGATGGCTCCTGGCCGGCAGCGCCGTCGCCGGCCTGGCGGCGGGCCGGCTGACCTTTGCCTATTCGGTGCCGCTGGCGCTGGTGGTCGGCATCGCCGCGGCCCTGGCGCCGGCGACCCTTTTGTGGCTGCGGACCGCCGCGCACGAGCGCCGGATCGAACGCGAGACTATCGCCGTCACCCGCCAGCTGGCCGCCCACCTGGGGGCCGGCGAGAACCTCTACAGCTCGATCCGCCAGATAGCCGGTGAAGGCGCCGGTCCGGCCCAATCGGCGCTCGGCCAGGCCGCCGATGAGTTCCGCTTTGACCGCACGCTCGCCGCGGCCCTGCTGGCCGCGGCCGGCGCCGCCGGCCACCCTTGCCTGGCGCTGCTGCTCTCCGTGCTGGCCCAGCTGGCCCGGCAGGGCGCCCAGGGACAGGCGGCGGCCGACGTGCTGGACCTGGTGGCCCAGCAGATGGAGCACGCCCTGCGCGCCCGCGAGCAGCTTGTCGAGCGCACCCGCGGGGTGGCGGTCCAGACGTACGTGGTTGCCGGCGCCATCCCGCTCATGGCGGTCTGGCTCTGGCAGACTTCGCCCTACCGCTTTTCGGTCTTTGAACTGCCGCTCGGCCGGAGCGTGCTCTTGCCATTCGCCGTGACCATGGAGCTCTTGGGGCTGGCGCTGCTGTGGCGCTGGTCGCGTCCGGGATCGATTTGACCGCCGCAACGCTGGGCGCCGGGGCGCTGCTGATGCTGGGGATCGCGCATACGCACTGGGCGCTCAGGCCCGGGGGCCGGCGGTCGGAAACGCGGCCGCGGCTTGGCCCCCCACGGGGTCCTGAACCCGGCCCCGCGCCCGATAGGCGCCGGCCGGTGCTGGCGCTTTTGGGGGGCGCCGCCGGACTGGCGCTGCTGCCGGTGGCCGGCCCGCCGGCGGTTGCCGCGGCCATGCTGTTGGCGGTAATGGGTTGCCTGGCGCCGCGGTTCCTGGCAGAACGCCGCCTCCAGGCCGACCGGGCCGCCGCGCTTGGCCAGGTCCAACTGGCCATCGCCCAGCTGCGGGCCCAGATCGCAATGGGGGTCGGCCTGGAATCGGCGTTGCGCGCGATCGCCTTCTCGCCGCTTTCCGGGCCGGAGCTGGCGGAGCGGTTGCGCTCGGTGCTGGCGGCCTACGGTCTCGGTCGGCCGATCGAACAGGCGCTGGCGAAAGTCGGGCGCGATCTGGGCTCGGCCGAAATCGAAATCCTGGCCCGTTCGATCGCCCAGGCCCGCCGGCTCGGGATCGGGTTGGAAGATACCCTGGCCAGGGCCGAATTCGAATTTTCCGCCGCGCACGAACGCCGCGTGGCCGCCGCCGCCGAGCGGGCTCAGGTGCGGTCGCAGCTGCTGATCGTCGGCTGTTACGTTCCCGCGTTCATGGCCATGGTGCTGGTGCCGCTGTTCCTGGGGATGCTGCAGGGGCTGGGCGGCTGATCGTCGCCGAGTGCTTGGACGCCGAACCGTCCGCCCCTGCCTGGCTGCTGGCGGGGGTCACCCTGTCGGCGGCGGCGGTCTTCGACGTCCGGCAGCGCAGGATTCCCAACCGGCTCATCGCATTCGCGGCCGGCGCTGCCCTGCTGCTCGGGATCGCCCTTGGCGAACTGGCATGTGCGCTTGCGGGCGCCGCCGCGGCGATCCTGCCGGTCGGGCTGCCAAACCTTGTTCGGCCCGGTTCGGTGGGCGCCGGCGACGTCAAGCTGGCCGGGGTTCTGGGCGGATTCCTCGGGGTGCTCCACGTCCTGTTTGCGGTCGCGGCCGGTGTCGCCGCAGCTTCGGCCTACCTGGCGCTTTCCAGGACTGCGGGGCGCATCGCCGATCCCGGGCCCGAGATACCGCTCGCGCCCTTCTTATTTGCCGGCCTGGCGGTGACGGCCGCATTCGCGTAAGGCGGCGAGGTCGGGGCCCTCGGCGATTCCGGCCGGGCCCTCAGGATCTGGCGAGTCCGCCGATTTGACGCATGGTGCGGACCGGCACTTTTCAATGATCCCGGGCACCGGCACCCGGCTCGGGTCGGCAATGGCCGATCGCGAATCCCCAACCCTCCTCGCCGCGCCCGAACACGGCCCGGGCACCGGTCAGTTCACAAACCGCACCCCAGAACTTCAGGAACCCTCCCGGCGTTCGGCAATAACGGCATCCACAAGTTGCCCTTCGGGCGGCATCTCCGGCAATTGCTCGGCAAGAAATGCTCCGATGTCGAATTCGTTCTTGGGAGGGAGGAGGATTCCGCGTTCGACAAGTCAGGCAATCCGCGCCGGTCGGTCCGCCGGATCGGTCGGATCAATCTTGGCGAAGGTTCGGCCGCTGCGAGTTATGAACACGCATACGCCGCGTCGAACCGCCTGAAGCAATTGGCCAAGTCGTCGTTTGGCTTGGCTGACACTGGTCCTGATCATGGGGACAGTATCGACAAGTCATGGGCTTCCGGCCCGAGTCGCGAACCTAAGGTAACCGGTCCTACGAATTTCCGGCAACGATGCGGGTTGCAACTTGCCCAAGATTGAGCGCGTTCGAACCCTTGACCAGCAAGGCGTCGCCGGGATTTAGCCAATTCCGCAGGGTGGCTTCGATGCCCTCCAGCGCCGAGGTCACCGATTCGGCGTTGCCAGGATCGGCCTCAAAGTGTCGCCAGCATTCCGGAGACAGTCCCTCGGCCACGGCCGATTCACCTATCAGGCGGGCGTTCTGGCCGACGGTCAAAAGCAGGGCCAGGAAGTTCGCGTGGGCGCCTAGGTCGGCGTGCGATTTTTCGGCGAACGGCCCCAGTTCCAACATTTCGCCAAGCACTGCGACCCGACGCTCCTCCACTTCGGCGCCGGCGAGGGCTTGCAGGGCTGCGGCCCCGGATTCGAGATTGGCGTTGTATGAATCGTCGATCACAAGATAGGGACGCCTCGCCAGCACCTGCATCCGGCGCGGGGCCAGGGTGGCCCCGGCCATCCCGGTGGCGGCGTCGTGGATGTGGACTCCCAGGCAATCGGCGATGGCCGCGGCCGCCGCGCAGGCCAGGCCCACCTTTGGCGAAAGCGTCGGCAACTCAACCTCCGCGCAGCCGCCTGGGGTGGCAAGCGTGAAGCACAGACCACGGTCGGTCGGCCGGGCGCTGACCCCGAACTCGGCG
>CAYXKQ010000195.1:0-3526 GCA_964465715.1 uncultured Chloroflexota bacterium | reverse complement strand
GCTGGCGATAGCCATCCTCTCGCTGGTCTTTTCGCTGCTGGCGTTTACCGGCGGGCAGTCCAAGTCGGCGCCGGCCGACCCCCATCCATCCAATGTTGCCGATCCAAATGCGTTCACCGAGGATTTCGTGCAGGAGGCCATCGACTACTACGATTCGCACGGCCGTGCCGACACCGTTGATTACTACAACACCACCGAGAGCGTCAACGGGCACTGGTACGTGTTCATCATCGACGAGAACGAGATCATGATCTCGCACCCGTTGCGCAAGGATCGCATCGGCACCGGCCGGGCCGACCGGGTCGATTCAACCGGATACGCCTACGGTGCGGAAATGGCCGCCGCCACTGAATCCGGCGTGTGGGTCAACTACCACTTCGAAAACCCCCAGACCGGCCTGGACACGCTCAAGCACACCTGGATAGTCCGCCACCACGGACTCTATTTCGGGTCCGGTTGGTGGGAATAGGCGCCAGACCAGCCAGATAACCCTGGAGCGGTCCTCCCCGGCGCCCGAAGCCTCCGTGGGCCTGCTATGCGGGCTGCTGGCGCTGGCCTTGACCCTATCCGGGTGCGACGAAGGGGAGGCGCGCACCGAGTCTGGTCCGCCTCCTGAGCCGACCGTGTCGCGCGGAGCGCCGGACGTGCCAGCAACGTCCCTGGGTCCCGCCCCACCGCCTCCGCCCGCGGCCGACCCGACCCGACCGGCGCCGGCCCAAGCCGAGCAGGCCCAGACGGCATCGCCCGTCGCGTCGCTCTTGAACCGCGGCGTCGATGCGACGCTGGTGCAACTGATTGATCCGCTGGATGAACCCGAGTTCTACTGCGTCGACGTTCCGGGGTTTGGCGCCAGCCTCAACCTAACCGCGGCGCTCAGCGCCCATACCTGCAAGCCCGGCGCCGACGACGAGCTTTTCCGGTCCGGCACCCCGCTGCCGGGCAACCTGCAGATGCCGGCCTATGATCTGTGCCTGGAAGCGGCGACCGCCGAGCCCGCGGCCAGTCTCCATTTGAAGGATTGCTCGAACTCGCCATTGCAGCTGTTCTCGATTGATGGCAACGGAGCCCTGCGGCTTGCTGACACAACCCTTTGCCTGACGATCGCCCCGGGCGCCGGGGAACCGACCGGCGGCCCAAGCCACTTGCGTCGCGACCTGGCGCTCGCGGACTGCGGCGCGGCTCCGGCGAACCGCCGCAGCTGGCAACTGCCCGGCCCAAGTCCCGCTTAACTTCCCCTACAGCCGGGGATTTATCGGCCCGTGCTGACGCGTTCCCCGTTCCGGGGTTTCAGTCGCGTTCGCCGGCCAGCTGCCAGAGGCGGCAACCGGTGGCTCCGGTCACCAACGGCATCACGGCGTCAACCAAGACCCAGAACTGGCCATCGGGGGAGTTGTCGGGCGAAAGGTCCGAGAACCAGTTCCAGAAAAACACCAGAAGGACCAGCGCGCTCACGTAGAAAAGTACGCTGACGCGAAGATACCGCTTCAAATCGGCCGAATCATCCGCGTCCACGGAGCGCTTGGCCCTGAACGTGACGGCCGTGGTGATCACGATCCCCGCGGCCATGAACCAATTGAGCACTTCCCAGACGGTGTAGGGCTCGTCGCCGCCGGGATGATAGAGCGGTGTGGCAATGAAGTTGACGGCGACCGCCACGGCCAGCAGGATCAGGTAAGCTGCCACGATCCGGATTGCGATTGTCATTGGCTAGCATTCCCATCCGCTGAGCCGGCCGACCATCGCAGCGCCGGTCCGACAGGCACCCTCGCCCAAATATATTCCGGTTTGCCTCCACCCACGACGCGTCGGCTCCCCTGGGGCTTCGTCGCACCAGGTCTGCGGATGGTTTGGCCAAGTGCATGCCCCCGCCCGCCAAAATCGAATGCGGCGTACACCCCTCTTTGGACTAAATCGGAGGCGACCGATCGCAATTTACCGGACCCCTGAAGCTGCCTACTGGGCGTTCTTCGAGCAGTTCAACGCCCAGGACCCCAGCGGTTGGGCGGGAGTGATGACGTATCCGCATGTGCGGGTATCGGCCGGCGCAGGGGCGGGGACCAGCGGCCAGCACTTTCACCAACAAACCGGCACCCGGATCTACGCAGATCAAGCCGAATATGAAGATTCGGCCAAATCGATGGGTTGGGATCGCTTCATCGCAACCGGGTGGGCGCGCACGCAGGGATTGGAACCGGTGCGTGTTCACGAGTCCGGGGGCATGGTGGTCCTGGCCGGGGGCTGGACGCGCCAGCGCGATGACGGTTCGCCGATCGTTTCTAACCGAGTCCTCTACACCCTCACTCGCCTCGAAGGCAGCTGGGGGATCCAGGCTCGGTTCGCGATCGACAGTCGGATGCCCGACGGCGACCAATCATCACCGGCGGTTGAGCATCTCAATTACGCAAACCGCCTGCTTGCGGACATTCATGCGGGCGATTGCGACCAAGCGCTCGGTCATCTCGACTATCCGCTGGCAATGGTGCTGGGCCCAGGTCTCGTCAAAGTCCTGTTGGGTCCGGAAGAATGGCGCAGCCTGCCGAACGGTTCGCGCTGGCTGGCCGATTCCACCCGCTCCGTCGAGATATTGGCGGCCGGCCCCACCGGGGCGTTGGCAGTGCTTCGGGCCGGTAACATGGCCAGCGGCTCGATTGCAGCATTGATCGCTGACAGGGGCGGTCATTGGCGCTTGGTCGCTATTACCGGACGACACCGATACGAATCGGCGCCCGCCCAATCGGGCAACTCCTAATTCCGGCGGCCGTAGCCGGGAACCATTGCACGTCCGCCGGTGGCCGATTGCCACTTGGCTGCGAATCATCGGCGTCGATCGGCGACCCGCCAAGGTTCCCGGTTGCTGCCCCGAATCTGCCCCAAAGTCAAAAAGGCACCGGCCATAAGCGGCGGAGATAGAACCGCCTGAGAAATGCCCAGTGCCAATCACGTCACCGATTTGGCCTTACAACTCTTCGATTCGGAAGGCCAGAACCGGCAGTCAATACGAATGTGGGTGCCGACTTTGCACCGTCCATCCGGAGACTGAAACGTTACGGAGGGGCGCGGGCCTTTTTGATCGGCTCATCCGTATGGGATGGCGAGGACTCGCTCAGGAACGGTAGCGCATCTCCATTTCGGGGTTCCTCGATTACCGAAAGGCGCCTTGGTTTCGGCAAGTCTTTCGGCTCCTGAGGCGCCGCAGTCTCCCGAGCTGGCACCAGGTGGTGCGCTGGAGGGGAGGGGGGCGGAGACGCAGGCTCCCTATCTGGAAGCGCCGAATCGGATGGTGCCGGGTTCGGTGTTCCAGCGGTTTGGGTAGGGGCAAGGATCACCGAGTTTTCGGGGACCAACCGGGTGGAATCTGAACTGAGTGGCAATGCCAGATCGATCAGTTGGATCTGCGGTTGCGGAATCGGAGTGGGAGTGGGATCGGGCGGCGCGGTCGGCGCGGGGGTCTGGTCCCGGGTCGGCGGGGTTGGAGTGGGAGTGGGATCGGGCGGCGCGGTCGGCGCGGGGGTCTGGTCCCGGGTCG
>CAYXKQ010000194.1:0-3579 GCA_964465715.1 uncultured Chloroflexota bacterium | reverse complement strand
AAATCTCGCGCGCGATCGCCATCGACCCCGGGCTCATCCCGCCCACGTCGGCGTGATGGGCGCGGGTCGCCGCGTAACCGAAAAGGGTCGGGCCTTCCTGGGCGCGGACGTACACCGGCGAAACCGTGGTTATGTCGGGCAGGTGGGTGCCGCCGCGGTAAGGGTCGTTGAGGATCACCAGGTCGCCGGGGGCGGCCTCGTCGCGCTCGAAGAGAGCGATCGCGGCGGCAACCGACATCGGCATGGCGCCCAGATGCACCGGGATGTGCTCGGCCTGGGCGATGATCCGACCGCGGCGGTCGAATACCGCGCACGAGAAGTCGCGTCGCTCTTTGATGTTGGGCGAAAAAGAGGAGCGTTGCAGGGTTACGCCCATCTCCTGGGCGATCGAGGCAAACAGGCGCTCAAAAAGCGAAATCTGGAAGGCGCCGACGGCGCCGCCGGTCGCAGCGCTCAAGCGTCAAGCTCGGCTATGAACTGGAGCACGTTGTCCAGATCGGCGCTGATGGTGGCCAGCTCGGTCCGGCGCTGCTCGACAACCTGAGCTGGGGCGTTACCCACAAATCCGGGGTTGGCGAGCATTCCCTGCAGGCGGCCCTGACGGGTCTGCAGGTCTTTGGCCCGGTCTTCGGCGCGCGCTCGTTCGGCATCCAGATCGAGCAAATCCTCCAGCGGCAGGAAAACCTGGATCCCTTCGGCGGCCACGAACGCGCAGCGGCGGTCGTGGCGGCGCATGATCGCACCGCTCTCGGCGCTGTCGGCAGACCGGGCACCGGCGATCTCCAGCTCGGAGATTCGGGCCAGCCGCCTGATCACCTCGGATTCGGACGCAACTTCGGCCGCAGCCGGTCCCGGCACGATCTCGGCCGGCACCAGCGCGCCCGGGTCGATCCGGAAATCCGATCGCACGCGGCGGATCGCCCCGATCGCTGATTGCAGGGCGGTGACGTTGCCGGCGATCCGTTGGCGTTCCGGGTCCGGTTCGCCGGCCCGCGGCCACGGGGCCACTATGAGGTCGGGGGCGGGGCGACCGGCCTGCAGGTGTCCCCAGATCGCCTCGGTGACGAACGGCATGTAGGGATGCAGGAGCTTGAGCCCGTCCAGGAGGACTTCGCGCAGGACCGCCGCCGCCTGGGCCGCCGCCGCCGGGTCCGGTCCGGACAGGCGCAGCTTGGCGGCCTCTATGTACCAGTCGCAGAAATCGCGCCAGAGCAGGTCGTGAACCGTCTGCCCGGCCTCGCCGAACTGGAAGCGCTCCAGCAGCTGCGAGACCGCCGTCACGGTCTGGTCGCGCCGCTCCAGGATCCAACTGTCGAACGCGGTCGGGGCGGCGCGCGCGGTTCCCGGCTTCTGCTGGGCGGCGAGTACGAACCGGGCCGCGTTCCAGAGTTTGTTGGCGAAGTTGCGGGCGGCGGTGAGGCGTTCCCAGGAGAGCTTCATGTCGTTGCCCGGGCTGGAGCCGGTCGCGATCAGGAAGCGCACCGCGTCGGCGCCGAACTCCCCGATGACTTCGGCCGGATCGTCGCCCGGTTGGGGATTGGACTTGGACACCTTGGATCCGTCGGCGCGGCGCAGGAGCCCGTTCAGGTACACGTGCCGGAACGGGATCTGGTCCAGCAGTTCCAGGCTCAGCATCGCCATCCGCGCCACCCAGAAGAAGATGATGTCGTAGCCGGTCTCCATGACCGTGGTCGGGTGGAAGTAGGCAAGATCCTCGGTTTCGTCGGGCCAGCCGAGGGTGGAGAAGGGCCAGAGCCCGGAGGAGAACCAGGTGTCCAGCACGTCGCTGTCCTGGCGCAGGCTCCCCTCGCAACAGTGGCAGCAGGTTCCGGGATCCTCGGTGGCCACGATAAGTTCCGGGCAGCCGTCGCAGTACCAGACCGGAATGCGGTGCCCGACCCAGATCTGGCGCGAGATGCACCAGTCGCGAATGTTGTCCATCCAGTGCAGGAACACCTGCGCGAACCTGGGCGGGTGGAACTGGATCTCCCCCGACCGGACCGCGGCAGCGGCCTTGGCCGCCATGGAGGAGGTGTCCACGAACCACTGTTGGGAGAGCATCGGCTCGATTACCGCCCCCGAGCGTTGCCCGTGGCCCACGGCGTGGCGGTGCGGACTGCGGCCGGCCAGCAGGCCGCCGCTCTCGAGACGCTCCAGCAGATTGGCGCGGCCCGCCTCGCGGGTCTGTCCGGCGAACGGCCCGGCGTTCTCGTTGAGCCGGCCGTCGCGTTCCAGGATGTTGATCATCGGCAGATCGTGGCGCTGTCCGATCGCGTAGTCGTTGGGATCGTGTCCGGGCGTGACCTTGACCGCTCCGGAGCCGAATTCAGGATCCACGTAGTCATCGGCAACTATCGGAATCGCCCGGCCCAGGACCGGCACCAGCGCCTGCCTGCCGACCAGTTCGCGGTAGCGTTCGTCGTCGGGGTGCACCGCGATCGCGGTATCACCCAGAATCGTCTCCGGACGGGTGGTGGCGACCTCCAGGTGGCCACCCTCGGCGAGCGGATAGCGGATCGTCCACAGCCAGCCATCGACCTCACGGTATTCGACCTCGATGTCTGATATCGCGGTCTGGTCGACCGGGTCCCAGTTGACCAGGTAGTTGCCGCGGTAGATCAGGCCCTTCTCGTACAGCTGAACGAAGGCGGCGTTGACCGCCCTGGACAGCCCGGGGTCCATGGTGAACCGCTCGCGCGACCAGTCGCAGGATGCTCCCGCCATGCGCAACTGGGAGCGGATTCGCTGGCCGCTCTGGCGCATCCAGTCCCAGAACATTTCCTCGAACGCCGGGCGGCCGATGTCGCCGCGGGACTTGCCCTCGGACGCCAGCTGATTGACCAGCACGGCATTGGTCGCGATGGCGGCATGGTCGGTGCCCGGCAGCCAGAGCGACGGCACGCCGCGCATGCGCTGCCAGCGGATCATCAGGTCCTGGAAAGTGACGAAGGCGACGTGACCGTAGTGCAGTGCGCCGGTCAGGTTGGGCGGCGGCATCGCGATCGAATAGGGCTCGCGATCCGGGTCGACCTGGGCCCGGAACGCGCCCGAGGATTCCCAGGCGGCGTAGATCCCCGGTTCCACGCTGCCCGGATCGTAGGGCCGCAGCAGTGCTTCCGGAATCACCCCCTCGGGCGGGGAGTCCGGCGCAGGCGCGGCGTCGTTCTGGGCAGCTGGCATGTTTTCCAAATGCGATTCCGGCGCGATTTTAGGGGTCGCCGGCGGAAGCGGGTCGCAGCACCTGGCCCAGGATCAGCGGTTTCGGCAGGGCCGGCTGGGGGGATAGCTCGAACGCGGCCGCCACCGAATCGACCGCCGCATGGGTCGCGGAGTCGGGCCCGAACACCTCCGCCAATCGGTCTCCGGCCGCAACCCGTTCGCCGCGGGCGGCGCAAATCCTGATTCCGACACCGTGATCGATAGCGGCGCCCTTTGCCATTCGTCCGCCGCCCAGCGACCGCACGACCTCCCCGATCGCCCGTGCGTCGATCCCGGCCACGAAGCCGTCGGCCGGAGAAGGCACCGCGACCCGCCGGCGCCGGGAGTGCGGGGGGTCGGCCAGGAACTTCTCCAGATCTC
>CAYXKQ010000193.1:2317-3586 GCA_964465715.1 uncultured Chloroflexota bacterium | reverse complement strand
GACCTTAACTCCGCGCCGGTCATTGCCTGAGGCGCGAGCAATGGACATCCACGCGGCGATAGCGATCACCCAGCAGCGCCTGGCCGGCGAAGGCGCCACCATGGGGGACCTGCTCGGGCGCCTGCGGGACAGGGTCTCCCCCGCCCTGATCGGGGAAGAGGCCTGGGAGCGTCAGCTGGCGCTGGCGGGAACCCTGCCGATCACGATGGGCGCCCAACCGTTCGGTTTTGAACTCCCGCTCAAAGACGCTCGCCCGCGGGCGGACCTGGGTGTCTCGCTGGCCAGCGGCAACCGGTCGGGCGCGTTTTTCGAAGATCTGGCGCGACGCGATCCGTCGGATGTAACGGCGGCGGCGGTCAGTCGCATGCTCGGCCGCATGGAGGCTGCCGACTCGCCCTTGCGCGCGATCGTGGGCCGCAAGCTGATGCTGGAGTACGATGTCGGGTCCGATTGCGGCGGCGCCCCGCAGCCCGGCATGTTTCTGCGCCCCAACGAACGCACGATAGTCGGCGGCGCCGGGCAGCTGCGTGAGGTCGGCGTGGTGATCGACAGCCTCCTGACCAGTCACGGCCTGGAACCGACCGCGGCCGAGCAGAGCAGCGCCGAGCGGGTGTACCTGGCGCAGCCGGCGGACACCCGCCTTGACTCCTTCGGACTATTTCCATCGCGCTCGCGGGCGATCCGCCTGGCGGTGATGGGTCTTTCCGGGCACCGGGACCTGCGGTCATTCCTGGAGGAAATCGACTGGCCCGGTGACATCTCGGCGGTTGAGACGGTGCTCGGGCGATTCGGCGAACGCACCCAGGTCGTCAAGACCGGGGTGAACGTGGACGTCAGCGTCGACGGGGTCGGTCCGACCCTGGGACTGACCCCCATCGTCAGACAGCGGTATGCGGCCGATCCGCGGGCTTGGATCGACGGCCTGACGGACTGGCAGCCGGTGCTGGCGGCGCTGGCCAGCGAGGATGGTGTCGCGGAGGAGAAAATCGCAGCGCTCACCGACTGGGCCGCCAAACCCACGATCCTCTTTGGCAAGACCGGAGTATTCGTCCTGTTGCGCGGCATCCACCACATCAAGCTGGTCATTGCCGGCGACCGCGTGCCGCAGATCAAGGCCTACGTCTACATGGTGCTCTCGGGCGCCATGGGTTCCTGATGCCGGCCCAGGCCCCGTACTTGACGGCGATCGGATCGGGCCCGGAGCGCGACTCAAGGCGGCCGGCGAGGAGGCCACCGCCAGCGCGACGACCGGAAGGGCGAGCAGCACGA
>CAYXKQ010000193.1:0-2307 GCA_964465715.1 uncultured Chloroflexota bacterium | reverse complement strand
CGTGCCGGAAGATCGCGGTGGTCGGACGCGGTACTGCGGGCGCGCTGGCCGCCGCCAGCGTGTCCCGGCTGCACCCGGACCGCGATCACGAATTGCACCACATCTACGATTCCCGCATTCCGATCGTCGGCGTGGGCGAGGGAAGCTGGCCCAGCCTGGTCCGCGAACTGCAGCAGCTTGCGCAATTGCCCCACGCGACGGTCCAGCAACGCCTGAACGGAACCCGCAAGTTCGGCAACCGCTTCGAGGGCTGGGGCCGATGCGGCCGGGACTTTACCCACTACTTCACCCCGCAGCAGGTGGCCTACGCGTACCACCTGTCGGCCGACTTGATGGCGGACCTGCTGCGCGCGAGCACACGGGCCCGCGACATCGATGCAAAGGTGACCGCAATCACCAAGGTAGACGGCGGCGCCCGGGTGGATTTCGAAGGCCGAGCGTCCGAATGCTACGACCTGGTCTTTGACGCGCGCGGCTATCCGCGGCAACTGGACCCGCGGGAGCACATCGACATATCCTTCATCCCCACCAATTGCGCCGTAATTCGCCGCTGCCCGCCGACGGTGAAGGCCCCGCCGCGCGGGCCGGTCCGCGAGCCCACCTACACGCGCGCGGTGGCCCGCCCGCACGGCTGGGTGTTCGTCATTCCGCTGACCGTTCATACCTCCTACGGCTACGTCTTCAACGAGGACCTGACCGAGCTCGATGCCGTCGAGGCGGACTTTGACGAGCTGCTTGCCGAGGAAGGCGTGCCGGAGTTCGAACAACGTGCCGTCGTTCCCTTCCCCAATTTCGTCCACCGCCAGATCTACGATGGCGCGGTGGTCCGCGTCGGAAACGCCGCCGCGTTCATGGAACCGCTCGAGGCGACCGCCATCCGGTTGGCGCAGCTGCAGATTGCATTGGTCCTGCGCATGCGGTTCAATCGCCCGGCCGATTACGTGCAGGGCGATGCGTCCGCGGTCAACCGCTTCCTGGTGTCCGACGCGCTCGCGGCCGGACTTTTCGTGGGCTGGCACTATTGCTGCGGTTCAATCTACGACAGTGCGTTCTGGCGCAATGCGCGGGATCGTGCCTGGCCCAATCACCGGGAAGCCGCCGACCCGCGGCTGGTGGGTTGTTCCGCGCTGGACAAGTTCGACGAAATGATCGAACTGGTTGGGGAGCAGAGTCCGGACCCGGCGCACTGGGAACGCCGCTGCGCCTTCATTCCCTTAAGCAGCTTCGCGCAGGTGGCCAACGGGCTCGGCGCGCCGCTGGACCTTTAGCGCAACGCCCCGGCGCATCCCGGGGTCCGCAGCCGGGGCAATCCAAAGCCCGGGAACGAGTGTTGCGGACGGGATCGATTCCCCGGCCGGCGTCCCGTGCTCAGCGGGCGGCGTCGGCGTATCGATGCGCCGCGCCCCTGGCGGTGCCCCGCGGCGGCCGGCGAACCAAGCGAGCGAGGGAACATTTGATTGCCAGCCGGCCAATCACCCCGATCCGCGCTCCATCGGTCGGATCACTCCCCGCCAGGCCCGAGCCCCGGCTCGCGCGGGCGCGTTACATAATGGTTGTACGATAATCCTATGAGCGTGAACGGGTGTATACGCGTTCACGGATGTGGCTTTCCGCTGTGCGGATCAAAGGAGGACTGCCATGAGAAGCGGCGATGAAATGTTGCAGCAAATTGTTGAAAAGTCTGCACTTGACGCAGATTTTCGACAACAGCTTCTCGCGGATCCAAAGTCCACGATAACCGGCGAATTGGGCATTACGATTCCCGACTCGATGAACGTAGTCGTCCACGAGAGCGACATGCAGACGGTGCATCTGGCGCTGCCGCCTGATCCGAATATCACCGAAGAGCAACTCGAAGCCATTTCAGCCGGTCTCTGCTGCTGCTGGTAGACCCCCTGGCCGGACACTAGCCGGCCCCGATGCACGATCGGCCCGGTCGACACCGGCTGCCGCCCCGAGCCGATCCTCCAAGCGACCCGACCGGCTCCTCCGTTTTGCGTGCCGACCGCCCGCGTTGCTGATTGGCTGCGCAAGACGCCCGTTGAGCGCAGTCGCCGGTCGCATGCTGGAAAATTCCAGACCTCCCGACCGGCAATCACCAAAGCGCGCCGAGCCGGGTAAGGCCGGCTGACCCGCCGCGGACTGGCCGGTGGGCGGATGGTTCGCCACCCGCGAGGGGTCGCGCCAATTGAATGCGGCCGGTTAGCCCACGCCACCTGGTGCAGGACGGATTCCAGTACCGGCGATTGAAATCCCGCGGCGGCCGACGGGTTGGAGGCCGATCATCACCCGGAACGACCCGAAGGC
>CAYXKQ010000192.1:0-3608 GCA_964465715.1 uncultured Chloroflexota bacterium | reverse complement strand
CCGACCAATCGGCCGACGACCACGCCACGCTGCTTGGCTGGACGCGGCTGCTCAGTGCCGCCCCGGCCGGGACCGTTGTCGTATGCCAGCCCAACGATTCGACCATCGCCCACATGGGCGAACTCTCCGCTGAAGCCTTGCGCACCCGCGGCGTACTGGGGTATTTCGTAGATGGCGGCTGCCGGGATACCGAATTCATCGTCGATCGCGGTTTTCCGGTCTCTTGCCGTTACCGGATACCTGCCGACGTGGTTGGCCGATGGGTGGTCGAATCGCTCGGCGAACCCATCAGGATTGGCGACGTGGACATAAACGCGGGGGACTACCTGCTCGCCGACATCGACGGCGCGGTGGTGATTCCGGCGGGTTCGGCTGTCGCGGTGATCGAGGCCGCCGAGAAATTGATCTCCACCGAAAGCGAATTGCGCCGGGCGATCCTTTCCGGAATGGATCCGAGCGAGGCTTACCTCAAATTCGGGGTGTTTTAGCACCGGTCGCGGGCGACCTTGGATCGCGCCCCGGCTTCAGTGGCCTGGTCCGCCGGATGCTGCGCGGCATCGGGCCCGTCGGATGCGCCGGGCCCCGATCAGGACCGGTACCGCTCCGCCGGCGAGCGCTCGAGGTAGGCGGCCAGATTCGCCGGATCGTCGGCGCCGGGCGCCGGCTCGGCAGGAACCTTGGCCTTGCGTTGGCGGCGCAGCGCCGCCAACGCCTCGGGCAAGGCGAACTGTTCGCCGGTGAGGCCGGAAACGAAGCGTCCGCCGCGGATGGTGCCGCGGGCCTCCATCAGGCGCAGCCGCCGCAGCAGCAGGCGCCAGGGCACGCGCCAGCGTTCGCGGGTCGCCAGCTCGCGGAACACCACCCCGTATCGCTCTAGCAGCACTTCGGCGACCCCGTCCAGGATATGGTCCTCGTCCGGAGGCGCCGCCGGCAGGATTGCGGCCCAGCGGCCCGGCGGCCAGGCGTCGTTGAGCAGTCCCTGGCGCCGGCCGGCGAAATTGCCGCGGCGCAATCTGCGTGCCAGCGCCCGATTGGACAGCGCCCGGATGGAGGCGAAACCGTCGGAATTTACCAGCCCGGCGGCGACCAGTTCGAGCAGCCGGCGCTCGACGTCCTCGGGCAGGCGTCCGCTGTGGCCGATAAGGTCCTCGAAAAACAGGGCCCCTCTGGCGTGCAGGATCTCGAAGAGTTCGCGGGTTCCGTCGGTGAGGCCGTCGAGCGGGTTCTCGGACCCGCGTGCCGCCGCCAGCAGCAGCGGTAGCTGTCGCCGCGGCATCAGCGCGATGCGGGTGGCCCGCGTCGCCGATCGCCGGCTCGGTCCGGACCGCCCGTTGCCCGGCACGCTAAGGCGCAGCCAGGTTACCTCGCCGGCCAGGCACAGCTCACCCAGCAGGGCGGGATCGTAGTCGCTGACCCGGGCCGGCAGCAGTCCGCCCTCCCAGGCCGGCGCCGGCGCCTCATAGCCCTGCAGCCGCGAAATTGCCCGGCGCAGGCCGGCTTTTCCCTGCAGGCGCGTTTCCGGCCCCAGGAACTGCCAGTTCATCAGGAACCGCAGGAAGTCCTGGCGCGATACCGGGGCGATCTCGGCGCGCAGCCGCGCCCGCGTGCGCCGGTGAATCCGGGCCAGGATCTGGCGGTCGCAGTAAGACTGGGCGTCACCGCCGAACTGGCCGCGCAGCACGTGCCCGAGGCTTTCAACCTGGGTAAGCCCTATCTGGGCGTCGACTTCCGTGAGTCCGGTCCGGGCGGCGACCTGCGCCGCAGTCACCGGGCCGGAAACCTCGCAGTGCCCCCGCACCGCGCGGATGCGGACCTCATCGGGACTCTCGAAGGCGGCAAGGGCGTGTTCGGGAATCCCGCCGAGTTCGATTCCGGCCTGAGGAAACAGGGATGCCACCATGGCCGCCGATTCGGCGGCGAACCAGTGCTCGGAGCCGTCGATCCGCAGCCGTCGGGCGCGGTTTGCAGCGATCAGGTCGTCCATCAGGTGCGCCCAACCTTCGAGCACTGAAGCCCGGACCACCACCAGGCTGACGAGGAGTTCGTGCAGTTCGTCGGGATCCCGCGGGTCGGGGGCGATCTCGGAAAGCACCTGCTCGATCGCGGCCGGATCCAGCGCTCCCAGCTCGCGCTGCTCCAGCGGCAGGACCTGGCGCAGCTGCACCGCCCGCGAGCGGCGCTCCTCGAGCGGCGCATCGTCGAGAAAAGTGAACGGGCGGCCGTTGATGATCTCGTGCGACATCGGCGAGGGTTCGGTCACGTCGCGGGCGTGCAGTCGGATCCGGCCGGCCTCGACGCGGCGCATGATCTCCTCCAGGCCCTTGACGTCGTGGGCCTCGAACAGGCAGTCGTCGACGGTCTGATGGACGAGGACGTGGTCGGGGATCTCCAGCGGTCCGGTGACGTTCTCCTGGCAGCCGACCTGCTCCGGGAAAACCGCCGCCAGGAGGTCGTCGGCACGCATCCGCTGGATGGGCGGCGGCACCCGGCGCCCGTTCTGGAACCGGCGTACGAAAAGCGCCCGGGTCGCGTTCCAGCGCCAGCGGGTCGGGAACAACGGCGTGTAGAGGATCGCCTGCCGGAGCGAGGGCCGGGCGTTCTCGGACGTGACGTAGGCAAAGGACTCCTGCAGCGGGAAGGAGTGCTGGGGGCCGAGTGAAAGCAGGATGCAGTTGTCGTTGGCGGCGGCCTGCAGCTCGAAGTCGAACCGCACGCAGAAGCGTTTGCGCAGGGCCAGCCCCCAGGCCTTGGTGATCCGTTGGCCGAAGGGCGCGTGGACGACCAGTTGCATGCCGCCGGCTTCGTCGAAGAACCGTTCGAACACCACGTCGGTGTCGGTGGGCACCAGCCCCAGCCCGTCGCGGGTGGCGCGCACGTATTCGAGCAGCAATCCCAGCGCGGCATCGGTCAGTCCGCAGTCCTCGGCCAGTTGCGCGTGCGCCGCGGGGCCGCCATCGAGCGCAGCCGCAAGGTCGGCTCGCAGCTGTGAGACCTGGTGTGAGAGCTCGGGCGTGCGGCCCAGCCCTTCGCCGATCCAGAAGGGAATGGTGGGCGGAGCCCCGTGGGCGTCGGCGACCCGGACGCGTCCCGATTCGACGCGGAGGATCTTCCAGGAATTGGTCCCCAGGATGAAAATGTCGCCGGCCATGCTCTCGATGGCAAAGTCCTCGTTGACGCTCCCCACCACCGCCTCGTCGGGTTCGGCGACCACCAGGTAATCGCCCTGTTCGGGGATGGTCCCGGCGTTGGTCGCGGCAACCATCCGCGCCGCCCGACGCCCGCGCACCATCCCGTTAATCTGGTCGCGGTGGATCAGCGGATAACCGCGCCCCCCGCCGGTGCCAAGGCCCTCGGACATCAGCTCCAGGACCGAGTCGAATTCGGGACGGGCCAGTTCCTGGTAGGTGCCGGCGTCGCGGAACAGCGCGAACAGCTCGTCTTCCGAGCACGATCTGGCCGCCGATTCGGCGACCACGTGCTGGGCCAGGACGTCCAGCGGCCGCTCCAGCAGCACGACCCGGTCCAGGATGCCGGCGCGCGCCGAGCGGACGATCGCGGCGCACTCCAGGACGTCGTCGCGCGAGGTCGGCAGGAGCCTTCCCTTGGGC